>DDCS01000036.1:0-5553 GCA_002335345.1 Flavobacteriaceae bacterium UBA2000
CCCACACCTAAGGTACAATGGACCTCAATAGTAACTTTTTGCGCATTAATCCCCATGAGAGCGCTGCAGTAGATTTGCACTACCATAACTTATGTTTTTAAAGTCGGGGAATCGCCATGAAAGTAAAAAAGTAAACCCGCTGGAAAAAACCAAGCGGGCTCTGTTTCATGAATTAATCATGAGTATTTATGTATTGTTTTGAACTCAATAGGGAGAATAATTAAACCTATGTATAAAATCAATGACCTAGAACAATCTGGGCACTTATATTGTCTGTTAATTAAAACATTAAAGTTAATATGGCAGTAGGAAATAAATGTAGCCGCAAGGCAGCTAGGTGAATTAACAATCAATTTAAAAGATTTCTTTTTTCAAAAAAGTGTACTTTAGACATTCGAATTTAAAATTAAAAACATGAGAAAACGCTTTAGTTATTTATTTGCCGTCGCATTAATTGCACTCAATTGGAGTTGCAATAAAGATGATAATGATCCGAAAACAGTGGTTTTAGAAGGCATTACAATAAGCGATATTAATCTTTTGAATAATGGCGAAGCATGGGATTCTAACCCAGAAGGGTTAAGCTCAGGACCAGACATTTATTGGACCATCACCGGATCCCAAAATTTTAGTTCATCGACTTGGTTTACTGACGTAACCACTAATGAGGTAATGTTCACTGGCAGTGACTTTCCTATAGAACTTTCTGATGATCAAACATATACCTTAAATATATTGAACAAAAACAATCTAGATGATACAGATAGTGGTGAAGACGATGAACTCATCTTTAGTAACGAAATGGTCATCGGCAGAACACCGAGTTGCCCTGAAGGATATGAACTCATTGTTGTAGGCGTATGGCGAAGTGGTATTGAATACGCCTGCTATTCTGAAGAATTTGGCTTTTTATAGGTCTTGTTAAATGAGAGTCCAGGTTGTCCCGAGGGTTATTATCTTGTTTTAGTATTTCCAAATTCCACACTAGAAGAATTTAGATGCTTTACCATAGAAGGCGACTGTTTATAGTTCCTTTAACCAGTTACATGAGGTTAATTTGCCAAAAACAATAGCCTAATGGCTTTAATGCATCGAGATAGATTATTCCTTAATTGTACGCAATAATTCTGCGGTAGAAGCATCAAAATTAGTGTGATTGTTCTTTGAGTCTAAGCTTGAATTGTCACTTGACTCAAGGGCGCTTAAAACATTAACGGCCAGTTTTTTACCAAGCTCAACACCCCACTGATCATAGCTGAAGATATTCCAAATAACCCCTTGCACAAATAGCTTGTGCTCATAAAGAGCAATAAGTCCACCGAGACGCTCCGGAGTGAGTTTGTCGATCAGCAGTGTATTGGTCGGTTTATTGCCCGTAAACACCCGGTAAGGACTCTCAATATTTTGCCCTTGGGTGCCCGTCATTAGCGCTTGGGTTTGAGCGACGCAGTTCGCTAAAAGTTTATTTTGATGGTCTTGTTCTCCGTGTAAACAAGCCTTAAAGGCGATGAAATCTGCTGGAATGAGCTTGGTCCCTTGGTGGATCAGCTGAAAAAAGGCGTGTTGTGCATTGGTGCCTGTGCTGCCCCAAACTAGAGTTCCGGTTTGATAATTCACAACATCACCGTTGCGATCCACGTATTTACCATTGCTTTCCATTATCCCCTGCTGAAGATAGGCCACAAACTTGCTCAAATACTGGGTGTAAGGCACGATACATTCAGATTCAGCGCCATAAAAATTATTATACCACACTGAAATAAGGGCCATAAGCACAGGCATGTTGTGGTCAAATTCAGTCTCACGAAAATGCAGGTCCATGTCATGAGCCCCGCGCAAAAGCGATTCAAAGTTATCGTAACCCACACTAAGCGCAATAGAAAGCCCTACAGCACTCCATAAAGAGAAACGACCCCCAACCCAGTCCCACATAGGGAAAACAAGCTCAGAATCAATGCCAAAGGCTCCTACAGCATCAAGATTCGTCGAAACAGCCGCAAAATGATGGGCGATAGCCGACTCTGGCGCCTGCTTTAAGAACCACGTTCTAATAGTTTGCGCATTAGTCAGCGTTTCTTGAGTGGTAAATGTTTTGGAAACAATCACAAAAAGCGTTTGTTCTGCTGGTAATCCTTTGAGCTGCTCATGTACATGATCTCCATCGACATTGCTCACAAAACGCACCTCTAGGTGGTTTTTGTAATACGCTAAAGCCTCACAAACCATGTCTGGCCCCAGGTCACTGCCTCCGATACCTACATTGACCACGTGGGTAATCGGCAGACCAGTGTGGCCTTTATGTGCGCCATTTTCAATTGCAGAGACAAAACTTTTAATGCGCTCCAGAGTTTGTGCCACTTCCTGTGGCATTTGTGTGAAATTTCTCAACTGAGCATGCCCCACTGCTCTACCCTCAGTCTCGTTAATGAGGCCACCGGCAAACTGAGCCTCTATGGCCTGTTTTAACTGAACTTGCTCAGCCAGATGCAGTAATTGCTCGCGCACCAGGTCACTGATCAAGTTTTTACTGTAATCAAGATAAAAACCGCCCGTTGACGCACTAAAAGTGTTTACCCGCATAGGGTCATTCAAAAAAAGATCAGTCATAGACCAATCTTTTTGAGCGTTATATAATTCCCCTAGAGCAGCCCATGCTGCTGTTTGGGTCGGATTTATTTTTGGGAGTTTATGACTCATGCCTCTACATTTAATCTGTGCTGTCTATAGTATTCGATTAATCCGTCAATCGGTCGCCGGATTATTTTTCCTAACTTCAGGTGATAAGGCTTCATTACGTTCTTAATCATCTCCTCAGAAAAATGCGCAATGGATCCAATAAAGTGGATCGGTACATTTTGCGCCTCAGGGTAACAAAGCACACGGCGTTTGATAAAACGATCCATGCCATCAGAAATGAGTTGATAAAAATAACCATTTACCTCTTCTGCAGTAAAAATAAATTCTGCGAAAGAGGCAAGATAAGTATTAGGATTTGGCTTTTGATAAACATTCAACTTGATCTCATCTGCATCCAGATTAAATCGGGCAGAAAACGCTTTCATCAAAGGCTCTGGCATAATGCCATAATAATAATCACGAATTAATCGCTTACCAAAGTAATTGCCACTGGCTTCATCCATCAGTACATAGCCTAAGGAAGGCACATGGGCATGTATTTTTTCGCCGTCAAAATAACAGCTATTGCTTCCAGTGCCCAATATACAGACAATACCCGGTTCCGTAGTCGCGGCATAAACCGCGGCCAACAAGTCTTCATTTACGGTAACTACTGCCTTAGTAAATAAGGATTTCAAGGCCTTTGTCAAGATTTCATTTGGGGTTTTAGTTCCTGCCCCGGCACCATAGAAATCCAAAACCTCTACGGTCTCAAAAATTGACGCTAAATCCTTATTGTTTGAAATCCGTTTGATCAACTCATCATAGGGAACCACTGCCGGATTAAGCCCTTTGGTTCGTGTTTTTACCAAAACTTCGCCTTTGGCATCCAATAGGATCCAATCGCATTTCGTAGAACCACCGTCTGCTATGAGCGTCATAAACTAGAGCTTTGCAACGTATTGGGCCAATTCAACAAGTTTGGCTGAGTAACCGTACTCATTATCGTACCAGGCTACCAGTTTAAAGAAATGGTCATTAAGGGCAATTCCCGCTTCGGCATCAAAGTTACACGTGTGTGGGTTGCTCACGTAATCCTGAGAAACCACCATGTCTTCGGTATAGCTAATTACCCCCGCATAAGGACCTTCAGAAGCCTTTTTAAAGGCGTCTTTGATTTGCTGATATGTGGCTGGCTTTTCGGTGCGCACAGTAAGATCCACTACAGAAACATCGGCTGTAGGCACACGGAAGGCCATCCCGGTTAGTTTTCCTTCCAGTGATGGAATCACTTTCGTTACGGCTTTGGCCGCACCCGTAGAGGCGGGAATAATATTGTTTAGGGCGCTGCGTCCCCCTCTAAAGTCTTTTCTAGAGGGACCATCTACGGTAAACTGAGTTGCTGTAGCAGCGTGCACCGTAGTCATTAAACCTTCGACAAGTCCAAATTCATCATCGATGACTTTGGCCAGTGGCGCTAAACAGTTTGTGGTACAAGAGGCGTTAGACACTATGGTATCTGTAGCTTTAACATCTTGGTGATTTACCCCCATAACAAACATCGGTGCATCAGCAGAAGGTGCAGAGATCACGACTTTGCGTGCCCCAGCCTTTAAGTGACCGCTGGCTTTGTCCAAAGTGGTAAAAATCCCGGTACAATCCATAACGATATCAGCGCCAACTTCGTCCCATTTCAAATCTTCAGGATTGCGCTCCGCAGTGATCCGGATGGTTTTACCATTAACCACAAGATGCCCGTCTACCACGTCAACCGTTCCGTTAAATTTTCCATGAACTGAGTCATATTTTAGCAAATACGCCAAATGATCCACATCGAGTAGGTCATTAATCCCTACTACTTCTACATTTTCATTTGCCGCTGCAATTCTAAAAGCGATTCTACCAATTCGGCCGAAACCGTTAATACCAATTTTTGTCATAGTCAATTTTTGAAATTAAACAGACGTGATGTCTGCTACTCGAATTAAATCTAAATCTATCTCATTGTCCCCTTTGATAGCTTCTTCAAAGGGCACAGTTACTACTTTATTATTCGCCACGCCGATCATGACCCCGCGCGCACCAGCGAGCAAAGCATCGATGGCTCCGACCCCAAGTCTGCTGGCCAGTACACGATCATAACAACTCGGGGAGCCCCCGCGCTGTATATGCCCCAATACGGTCACTTTAACTTCGTAGTCGTCTAAGTTCTCACGAACATAATCCGCAAGTTCAAATATGTTTTTACCGCTTTGATCCCCTTCGGCCACCACGACAATACTGCTGGATTTTCCACTTTTCTTACTGCGTTTTAGCGAGTTAATTAACCGCTCACGCCCTAAGTTTTGTTCTGGGATTAAAATCTCTTCAGCTCCTGCACCAATTCCGGCATTTAAAGCGATGTCTCCTGCATCACGCCCCATAACTTCAATCAAAAAGAGACGGTTATGCGAATTTGCCGTATCGCGAATTTTATCGATGGCCTCTACTACGGTGTTGAGCGCCGTATCGTAGCCTATGGTGTAGTCTGTTCCGTTAATGTCATTGTCTATGGTTCCGGGAAGCCCCACAATCGGGATATCGTATTCCGACATAAAAACACTCGCTCCAGTAAACGTTCCATCTCCACCGATCACCACCAGAGCATCTACGCCAGCCTTTTGCAATTGGTCGTAGGCTTTTGCACGCCCTTCTGGGGTACGAAATTCTTTGGATCGTGCTGATTTTAGAATGGTTCCTCCACGATTGATGATATTTTTAACCGAACGTGGGCCCATTTCCTTGAAATCCCCCTCGATCAGGCCTTGTAAGCCACGAAAAACACCGACACATTCTAACTGATTATAGGCGCAAGCACGCACCACCGCACGAATTGCGGCATTCATTCCAGGAGCGTCGCCCCCACTGGTCAGTACAGCTATTTTTTTCATGCTTTTG
>DDCS01000036.1:5576-7095 GCA_002335345.1 Flavobacteriaceae bacterium UBA2000
CCTAATTACAAGCCCACCGATCTTGGCTAAAGTCCTGACTCTAAAAGAATCACGTCTTCAAAAACAGTCAAGTCCACCCCACCGTCGGTTACGGTATAGTTTTGACCGGTAAACGCATCCCGAACCTTCGCCCCTTCAGCAAAGACCCCACCCAGGTCTATGCGCAATCCTTCTTGGGCCATTTTAATGTCCGCGTCACTGAGCACAGCCACGACGACCCGGTCTGAATGATCCTCATGGCTCAATACTCTTGAAAAAGTATAAGGGGCCTGTGAAATCTGTTGATGAATCCCAGCACCGAGGGCCATATGACGCGCTCGGAACTGCCCTAGTCGTTGCCAATAATTTAAAATTTTGGCGGTTTGTGCATTGTTTTCCAGATCACTCCAATTCATAAAAGAACGCAAAGTAGCATCACCTTGAGTGCCCTCAATAATTAAGGGTCTAGCGAGCTCATCTCCGTAATAAATTTGTGCTGTTCCCGGGGCTAACAAAAGTCTTCTTGCGGTCTCGTAAGGGTTCTTACGCTCTTTATCAAATGGAGATCCATCGTCATGGGAGCTCATAAAATTAAGGGTACCGAAACCATCCATGGGCCCATTAAGAATAGTACTATAATCGCTATAAAGCGCCTCAAGACTCATATCCTGTGTCCCTTTGATATGAAAGTTAATTAAAGCGTCGAAACTATTGTTGAAAAAATCTTCTTTGCGGTCCCCGAAATCGTGCTCCCGTAAATGGTGTAAGTCGTATGAATAGACCTCACCCACCAAATAAAAAGGCGTGTCATCTAATACCGATTCTGGATGCTCTTGTTTCCACTGAGCAAATGACGCATTGCAGATCACTCTAAATTCTTCCCAAACCGATGCTTCGGTATGTTTCGCAGTATCGACCCTAAAGCCATCAATCCCGTATTCACTGACATAATCGCTAAGCCATTTCATGATGTAAAAGCGCGGTGCCCGGGGATATCCTGTACGCTCAAAGAACGCATCGAGTTCAGCTTGTTCTTGCTCAAGTCGCCCCTCTTCTTGCCATTTAGCAACGAGTTGCGGGGGCAGGTCAACCTCTTGATTGCTCTCGGTTAAAACATCAGGAAGGTTTTCGACCAAATTACAAGCAGTGGTTGTGGCATAAGAATCATAAGTACATGTGGGGCCGCGACGTACCCAATCCTCTGGCCAAATGCCGTCTTGTGGCGTCTGTGGTCCATGATGATTCACTACGGCATCGAGCAGCACCCGAATGCCGCGCTGGTGCGCGGTCTCTATCATGGTCTTTAATTCCTGGGGGGTGCCAAAATTAGGATCTAGGGTCGTCCAATCTTTGGCCCAATAGCCGTGATAGCCGTAGGTGAACCCCGTGCCCTCGTCAGTTCCTGCGTGGATTTGCTCGACCAGTGGGGTCAACCAAATGGCGTTCACTCCTAGATCATTAAAATAACCCGATTCAATTTTTTGAGTGACCCCGGCCAAATCTCCGCCTTCAAAACCGCGCAACACTGCGGTGGACTCCG
>DDCS01000072.1 GCA_002335345.1 Flavobacteriaceae bacterium UBA2000
TTACCGTGGGGACCAAGAATGTTGGCGCAAGCAATGTCACTCATGAGTACTATATGGTTGCGGCAAAGGACCGTTATCAAGCGCTTAAGAGACTTGCAGACGCGCATCCAGAAATTTTTTCTGTGATTTTTTGTCGTACCAAACGCGATACGCAAAAGGTTGCCGAGATGCTTATTGAGGATGGTTATAATGCTGCAGCATTGCACGGTGATTTAAGTCAAAACCAAAGAGATTTGGTTATGAAATCGTTCCGCAGTCGTCAAATTCAAATGCTTGTGGCTACTGACGTTGCCGCACGTGGTATCGATGTGGATGATATTACCCACGTGATCAACTATCAGTTGCCCGATGAAATTGAGACCTATACCCACCGTAGTGGCCGTACCGGTCGTGCTGGCAAAACAGGGGTGTCTATGGTCATCATCTCAAAAAGCGAGGTGCGTAAAATCAAGGCGATCGAAAAAATCATACAAAAATCATTTATAGCGCGCGATATTCCATCAGGGATGGAAATTTGTGAAAAGCAACTTTTTCATCTGGCCAGTAATATTGCCAAGACAGAGGTCAATCATGATATTGACCCCTATTTACCGGCAATTGGTGAGGTGCTCGCAGATTTTGACAAAGATGAACTGATTAAGAAGTTTTTCTCAGTTGAGTTTTCTCGCTTTTTTAATTATTACAAAAAGACAAAAGATCTTAGTGTGCCCGGAGGAAAGGACTACGACGATTCATCACCTTCCTCGAAATCACAAGATAGTGTTCGATTCTTTATCAACTTAGGCCGTAAAGATGGTCTGGCGTGGATGGATTTAAAAGATCTTATTCGTGAGATTACTTCGCTTGGTAAAGATGAAGTCTTCCATGTAGATACCATGGATACGTTTTCATTTTTCAATGTTGATTCGGCCCATGAGAGCCTCGTTAATGAAGCCTTTGCTGGAGTTTTATTTAACGACCGCGCGATAGAGATCGAACGCTCAGATGATCGCGGTAAACGCGGCAAATTCAAAGGGGGGAAAAGTTTTGGTAAAAAATCAGGCCGCTCTAAATCTTTTGGCGGTGGTTTTGATTCTGGTTCAGGAGAAAGACGAGGCCGTAAATCCGACTCTTCAGGAGGGTTTAAAGGCAAAAGCCGTCGTCGAGATGATCGACCGGATGTTGCTGGGACAAGAGGCAAGCGTCGCAGACGCTAGGAGACCCTTTCGATTTTCACAAAATTTTGAAATAAAATTGTCCATAATTGGTTAATTTTAGCCGAAATCGCTGTGATGAAGTTTCGTTTGTTTTTTTTAATTCTGGCCCTGCCCATCTTTGCTTTAGCCCAAGAAGGGGAGTCCAAAGAAGCTCCTGATCAGGACTCTGGGGTAATCATTAATGGGGTGGTGATCAATGACGCCGATGACAGCGAGCTTGAAAATGTCAATATTGTCAACCTCAACAAGGTCATTGGAACCACAACCAATACTGAAGGAGCCTTTAAATTAAGGGCTTCAGTCAATGATACTTTGTATTTTTCGTATCTCGGCTTCAGGTCAATCCGGGTCCGTGTGACCAATGACTGGCTCAAGTACGACTATATCAAAGTTAAAATGACCGAGCTAGGAATTGCTCTAGAAGAGGTCGTGGTAAAGCCCGTTCAGCTTACGGGCTATGTTGAAGTAGATGCCAAAATAATTCCCATATACGATAACTACCGCTATCGCATTGCTGGTTTTGGCGGAGGATATGAAGGAGGGCAAAAGCAACCAGGCGCTGTGTCCAAAGTCCTGAGCGCTTTATTTAATCCGGCTGACTTTCTTTACAATGTCTTTGGTAAGCGTCCAAAACAGATGCGAAAGCTCAAACAGATGAAGCAAGACGACCAAATTCGCAACTTGCTTCAATCTAAATTTGATCGAGAAACCCTAATGGCCGTATTGCAATTAGAACGCGCCGATATTGATGAGATTCTCAATAACTGCAGTTATTCTGAGGAATTTATCAAAACAGCGAACGATCTACAAATTCTGGATGCCATTAGTGAATGTTACGAGGAATACCGTATCTTGAACAGAGAAAAACAGTAACTCCGTGTCTTCCCTCCACGCGCAACAATGTGCTTATTTTAAAGACGGTTTAACCTTGGGTTACGCCGCACGCATCAGCGCCTTGCATCAATTTGACCAGGCCTTGCGGCAGTACGAAGAGCGCCTTGTCGCCGCTTTGTATCAGGATTTTCAAAAATCTGCTTTTGAGAGTTTTACCACTGAATTTTCAATGCTTTACGAAGAAATTCGTCATGCGCAACGTAACTTAAAAAAATGGATGCGCCCACAGCGCGTGCGCACTAATTGGATCAATTGGCCTGCCCGTAGTGCTATTTTGCGCGAACCACTGGGGGTGAACTTAATTATCGGTGCTTGGAACTATCCAGTCCTTCTGCTTCTGCAACCGGCAGTTTCGGCATTGGCTGCGGGAAATACGGCAGTGCTCAAGCCCAGTGAAAATGCTCCAGCCGTGGCTGCGGTAATTGAAGAAATGATCAACACGAATTTTGAGTCCGGTCATTTAGTGGTAGTTCAAGCAGACGCAAAGCAAACCCAGCAATTATTGACCCTGAGATGGGATCACATCTTTTATACGGGAAGCACGAAGGTCGGACAGATCGTTTATGAAGCGGCAGCAAAACATTTGACTCCGGTTACTTTAGAATTAGGGGGTAAATCACCAGCCATAATAACCGCCTCGGCAAATATTCCGTTAACGGCCAAACGTTTGGTTTGGGGTAAATTTCTTAATGCGGGTCAGACCTGTGTGGCGCCGGACTATGTTTTAGTTCATGAGTCCGTGCGAGAGGCGTTTATTCATGCGTGTATTTCTGAATTAAAGCGCCATAACTACACCCTTGGTCAAAATCATTATTGTCAGATCATTAATCACAGACATTTCGATCGACTCATCGCGCTTTTGGATCCCGAAAAAATTGTCTTTGGAGGCCAAAGCGATAGAGACACACGATTTATTGCACCCACAATCATGGCTGAGGTAACTTTGGCCGATGCCGTGATGCAAGAAGAGATTTTTGGTCCGATATTACCGTTAATGACCTTTGACACCCTTGAAAATGCGGTAACGCAAGTAAAGGCGTTGGAAAAACCGTTGGCGGCCTATGTGTTTAGCACGCTAAAAAAGGAATATCAAAAGGTCTTGTCTGATCTTTCCTTTGGTGGGGGTGCGGTAAACGATGTTGTGATGCACCTCAGTAACCCGAACTTGCCTTTTGGGGGTGTGGGCCATAGCGGAATTGGGGCGTATCACGGAACCCATGGTTTGGATTGTTTCAGCCATAGAAAAAGTGTGCTCTACAAAAAAAATTGGTTTGAAGCACCGCTTAAATACCCGCCATTGAGCCATAAAAAGCTCAATTGGATTAAAAAATTTATGAAATAAGCAGTAGGCCTTATTTTGGTAAGACCAGGCTAAGGATCACAAAAATTAAAAGGATTTGTGCCCGTCAATTTTTAGGGCATAACCGAATTGTTCAACAATTAAAAAATTATGGACCATGCGCTCGATTGATTTTAAATTAACTTCAACACGAATGATTTTAATGGCAGCCCTCACTACGTGGACTTTTCAAACTCAGGCTCAAGGCCGATTTTTTCCTGAGCCTAATCCGGAATTTTTCCCCCAGCGTTCTGTAGTTTCTACCATTACCGCTAATATTGCCTACCAGGGTTTTGGTGAGCCGCAAGCTTATTTTGGTCAAGGAGAATATGAAATTTTCGTAGATAATATTGACGGGGTTTTGGACCGTCCGGTGATTATCCTCGATGGCTTCGATCCAGGGGATGGACGCGGTATTGGAGCGCTTTATGCGAGTTTGAGTTACGGCGGACAGAACCTCGCCGATGAATTAAGGGATCTGGGATTTGATATCGTTGTTTTAAACGCCCCAAATTATATTACTGACGGTTATGAAATTGGCGGTGGGGGTGATTTTATCCAACGAAACGCGATGGTTTTAATTGCGTTAATACAAGAGCTCAACGCCCAAAAAGAGGGTGATGAGGAACTTGTTATTCTGGGGCCAAGTATGGGAGGGTTGATCGCGCAGTATGCATTGGCCTATATGGAACAGCAGGGGTTACCTCATGAAACCCGTCTTTATTTATCATTTGACTCGCCGCATCGTGGGGCCAATATTCCAATATCGTTGCAGTACCTGATTAATTATTTTGCTGTTGTTGGCGGTGATCCATTTGCTCAAGCGACTGTAGATCTCGTACTGAACTCGTCAGCCGCCAAGCAAATGCTAATCGATCATCTGTCGGGTCATTTACTGGCAGGTTCTGATTTGGAACAGGACCCAAATTTGCTATTACCAGCGGGGGCGCCTAATTTTCGGGATGCCTTTCAGCAAGAGCTAGATGCCTTGGGGTTTGCTCAAAATGTACGAAACGTTACGATGATTAATGGCGCAGTGGACGGAACGACCATAGGAAGCCCTGGTATTGAGGTCGTGAATACGAGTTTAGAAATTGACGCCCTTACTGACATTGATATCGCCTTGTATTTCACGCCCAGTGCAGGGCAAAATAATACAGTCACCGATGTCGCGACCTATTTTATTGGTATTCCCATATCAACTTTTTCTGCAGATGCAGAATCACCATCCACCTCAGACGGTGTGGACAGTGCTCCGGGGGGTAATGGCAGTATTTCATTATCTCTTGGCGGTGGTGGGGGGAGTCCAATTTTTCAAGAGTTTTTGGATGCCTTAAATCAAGATTATTACTGTTTTATCCCCACGATGAGCGCTTTAGCTATTGATACCAATAACTGGCATGGGCCGGCTGACTTATCGGCCTCGCCGTTTGATAATATTGAGGCCTCCACAAATAATTCTAGTCACGTAACTCTGAATCAATCCATG
>DDCS01000114.1 GCA_002335345.1 Flavobacteriaceae bacterium UBA2000
ATTGCCGTAATTGGTTTCTTCATCGGTGGGCTAATCGTTACTCATTTTATTTATCCTCATATATTTTAATCATGAAGCAGTTATATTTTTTGTTTTGGGGTATCGTTTTTGGTATCGTATTGATCAAGTCGGAAGTAGCCTCATGGTTCAGAATTTATGAAATGTTCCAATTTGATTCATTTCACATGTATGGGGTGATCGGCTCTGCAGTGATTTTTGGCATAATCCTCACTCAAGTCATTAAAAGAATGAAAATCAAGTCCATCGACAAACAGGACCTTGTGTTTGTCGATAAAGATTTCATGCCAAAGCGCTATATCTTTGGTGGAATTATCTTTGGTTTGGGCTGGGCCTTGACTGGCGCCTGTCCAGGGCCTATGTTTGCTCTTTTTGGTGCTGGCTACTACTCTATTTTGATCGCTATAATTTTTGCCATTTTAGGAACTTTGACTTACGGTATTATAAAGGATAAGTTACCGCACTAACTCAGGTAATTCTCTTTACACTGTATTTAATTACACTCAATCTGATCCCTAGTCGCTGATCGGTAAATGTCCACTGACCTAAGTATGAATGGTCGGAAACCAGACTGATTCGGACCGATTAAACTCACTGGTCTTTATTGTCCATTTTTCGTAAAGCCAATACCTGCTCCTATTGCTATACCTACTGGCAGCCATATGCCAATATTTTTTGTAATTACGCCCACGAGCAAGCCACCCACAAGTCCAATGGCAATAGATTTTTCTTTAAAACTAAAAGTCTTTTGAGGCTTCACAGGTCAAAGGTAATTTAATGAGCGCTAATTTAATTGGTCTGCATTATTGAATTGATTAATTTTAACCAAGTATGAATCACAAAGATAACGAAGAACGCCAAGACGATTTGTGTTTTGGAAAACTAAGCCTGAAAAAACTCTAATTTCAATTAACGCCAATACATGAAAAACTCCTTAAACTACTTGTTGACATTAACTGCTGCAGCATTGACCTTAATCGGCTGTGCCGGCAACAACAATAAAGCAGATCAAGAACCGATTCCGGGCATTATTCTAGAAAACATGGACACTTTGGTAAGTCCAACAGAAGATTTCTACAGTTATGTCAATGGAAATTGGATGAAAACCAACACCATTCCCGATGATGAGTCACGATGGGGTGGATTTGGTGTTTTGCGTAAGTCTACGCGCAATGATGTCTTGGACATCCTTTATACCTCCAAAGAATTAGGCGTGTATCAAGAGGGTTCAGATCAGCATAAAGCCTTGATGTTGTTTGAGTCTGAATTGGATACTGTAGCCCGAAATAAGGCGGGCGTATCTCCCTTAATGCCCCTATTAGAAAAAATAAACGGCATCCAAAATCTTGAAGACATGCAAACGGTCTATGCCAGTACGCTTGGAGTGAGTGCTCCGTTTACTGGAATTGGCGCCAATCCAGATTTGAGCGACAGCAGCATGAATACCGCATGGGTTTATCCCGGAGGTCTCGGTCTTCAACGCGATTATTATGTAGACCAAGACGAAAAAACAAAGGAAATTCGCGCGAAATATGTAGCCCATATGACACGCATGTTTCAGTTCATCGATTATTCAGAGAATGACGCGCGTAATGCAGCTGAAAAAATCTTGGCCATGGAGACGCAACTTGCGGTCCCTCGTTTGGATAAAGTCGCCAGTAGAGATATTCGCAACTTTAACAACCCAACTGCACTTGAAGATTTGCAAGCCATGACCCCATCGATTGACTGGCAAAAATTAATGGATGATATGGGAATCGAGAAGAAAGTAGATACCCTTCTTGTGATGCAACCCACCTATATGAAGTCTTTAGATGAGTTTTTGACCCAAACCCCTATTGCAGACATCAAGACTTTAATGACCTGGAGTACTCTTGACAATGCGGCCGGTTATTTAACCACTGAAATTGAAAAGGCCAATTGGGAATTTTATAGCAAAACCCTACGTGGGGCTAAAAAAATGCGTACCCCCGACGAGCGCGCTTTGGGCTCTGTAAACTCCGCTCTTGGCGAAGCAGTAGGGCAACTTTATGTGGCGGCGAAATTCCCGCCTGAAGCTAAAGCGAAGGCTGAAAAAATGATTGCCAATGTCATTCGCGCTTTCCAAAATCGTATCAGCAATTTAGACTGGATGAGTGAGGACACGAAATTGAAGGCTATTGAGAAGTTAGATAAGTTTACGGTAAAAATCGCCTATCCTGATGAGTGGGAAGACTACACGGAGCTCATGATCAAAGACGGTAATTCTTTTGCAGAAAACATGTTTGCCATCGGAGAATGGTCAAGAAAAAAGAATATTTCGGAAATTAATGAACCTGTTGACAAAACCGAATGGGGTATGGCGCCGCAAACCGTAAATGCCTATTTCAACCCGCTGAACAATGAAATAGTTTTCCCTGCAGCAATTCTTCAGCCACCATTCTATAATTATACAGCTGATGAGGCGGTAAATTACGGAGGTATTGGTGCTGTTATCGGTCACGAAATATCCCACGCTTTTGATGATTCTGGGTCACGCTTTGACGCCGACGGCAATGTCAACAATTGGTGGACCCCAGAGGATTTGACAGAATTTGAAAAAAGAGGTAAGGCCTTAGCGGATCAATACTCTGCAATTGAAGTGCTGGACAGCGTTTACGTTAATGGCCCTTTTACACTCGGAGAAAACATTGGTGACTTAGGTGGATTATTAGGGGCCTATGATGGTCTTCAGTTATTTTATGAAGAGAACGGTCGCCCTGATAATATTGACGGATTCACCCCAGAGCAGCGCTTTTTTATGTCGTGGGCCACGGTATGGAGAACCCTGACAAGAGAGGATGCCTTGAGAACACAAATTAAAACAGATCCACATTCGCCCGGTTTGGTTCGGGCTACCCAGCCGCTAAAAAACATAGATGCCTTTTACGAGGCCTTTGACATCAAAGAGGGTGACGCCATGTATTTAGCTCCAGAACAACGCGTTCGGATCTGGTAGTTTCTAAATCGAGCCAAATTCTGATTTAGTGCAGACACTGATCCATTACTTTTTACACCTTGGTGCGCCAGCAATCGTTGCCTTTGTGTTTTTTAAAAAGCAATGGGTCAGTGTTTATTTTATACTCATGGCAACCATGCTGGTCGATCTAGACCATTTACTCGCCACACCCATCTTTCAGGCCGGCCGCTGCAGTATTAACTTTCATCCCTTGCATACTTACTATGCCATGGGCGCCTATGTCATTATGCTTTTCTTAAGAAGGCCTTATAATTTAATTGGCCTTGGGCTCTGTATGCATATGCTTACCGACTGGATTGATTGCCAGATGATGTAAGGATTAAAAAAAGGCCCGCTAATCGCCCCACTCCGATGAGTTTTGACGACGCGGGCCCAACCTTCCGAATAAATAGAAACCTATTTGCGGTAAAAAAGTTGTGTCACGTAATACACCCCAGAGCCATCTTGTAAAGCACCAATACCACTGTGCGTGTAGTTGCCTTCCATAGTATCTCTGTGTGATGGACTGTTGATCCAAGCCGTAACTAAATCCTTAGCTGAATTATATCCAAAACCAACATTCTCAGCAATAGCTTGAGCGCCTTGGCTATTTAATCCCTCAGCGCGATCACTGAAATTGTCGTGGCTAATTTTGTTTTGTTG
>DDCS01000082.1 GCA_002335345.1 Flavobacteriaceae bacterium UBA2000
GGGTTAGCCGATGTGCTATTACGTCCAATACCTATGGTGTAGGCTAAGTTATTAGAATAACCATCGCCAAAAGTGAATAGGCCCGTATTGTAGTTGCGTAAATCAAAATGCTGAAAACTCAACGATTGAGACAATTGGAAATAATCATCCGGCCATTTCAGTCGTTTTGCAATGCCTATTGATCCACCAGTGATCAAGAATCTTCGATCCGTATCGCGCTCGCGGGTTTGGAAATTAAACAGATACTGAACAGTATGCGAAAAAGAGGTGCTAAATTGTATTGGTCGCTCTCCACCCAGCCATGGTTCCATAATCGATAGGCTGTAGGTCGAATAAAAGGTACTGGCCTGTGCACGCAGCGAAAAGCGCTGACCATCACCCATGGGCAGTGGATGCCATGAATCTTTATTGAATATATTGCGCAGAGAAAAGTTATTGAAGGACAGCCCAAGGGTTCCAACAAACCCACCACCACCGTAACCTCCTTGAAGTTCGATTTGACTCGACCCTTTTTCGATTACAGAATATTCCAAATCGAGTGTTCCGTTGTTGGGATCTAAATTCTTGAAATTAGGCGTCAATTGTTCTGCGTCAAAATAGCCTAGCTGCCCTAATTCCCGAACGGTTCGAATCACATTGCGCTTGCTGTATTTTTCCCCAGGACGGGTGCGCAGCTCACGATAAATTACGTGGTCGTTGGTTTTGTCATTACCCACGACAGTGACATGGTCAAAGTAGGTTAATTTATTTTCCTTAATGCGAATTTCGAAATCAATGGTATCTCCGCGCACGGCAACCTCTACGGGATTAATCTGCGAGAAAAGATAGCCTTCATTTTGATAAAGGTTCGTTAAATCGGCAGCGTCGGGATCGCTATTGTCTGCAATACGCTCTTGGAGCAAGGTTCCGTTATAGGTGTCCCCTTTGGACAAGGCCAAATATTGTTTTAAAAACTCATTGGTGTATGAACTGTTTCCGATAAAGCGAATGTCCCCAAAGTAGTACTTTTTACCTTCTTCAATGGTTAGGTCTAAGGCGATGGCCTTGTCACTTAAAACCCGCAGCGTATCTTTTAGAATACGCGCATCTCGATAGCCATTCTCCTTGTATTTCTGTATTAAATTCGCTTTGTCCTCTTCAAAAAGAGCCTCGGTATACTTTGATTTTTTCCAAACACGCAGAGGATTTTTACGCTTCACATTTTTGAGAAAACGACGTAGTTTTGCGTCGCTTAATTCTTTATTGCCTTCAAAGTTAATTTCAGCCACCTTGACGCGCTCCCCGCGATCAATTAAAATACGCATGTCTTGCGCTATCGCCGTGCCGGTTGAATCCAGGACCGGTATGGTGGTGATCATCACATTAGTGTTGAGAAAACCGTGTTCTGCGTACTTATTGATGATGTGATTCTTGGTGGTGGTGATCAAGTTTTTAGTGATCTTGGTACCTTCCTTAAGCTCATTATCATTAATGATTTCGGTGCGCTGTCCCTTTCTCACTCCATCAATGATCACCTTATTCAACTTGGGCAATTCTACGATGTATAGTTCTAAATCGACATCAGTCCCTTCGGTATCGGTGACGTAGAACGCAATGTCACTGAATAGATTTTGGGCCCATAGTTTTTTTGTAATGCCGCTGAGTTTCTCTCCGGGGATATAAATTTGGTCTCCCACCTTAAGTCCGGTAAAGGCGATAACAGTATTTTCGTTGAAGTTTTGCGCCCCAGTAACTTTAAGACTTCTAATGGTGTATTTGGTACCGCTATCGAGCTCTTTCTTCTGGGCCAAAATAGAAGGGGACCAAAATAAGCAAAGCCCCACCCAAAGGAGGAGCTGTTTGACTATATTTTTGGCGTGCTTAGGCGTTAAGTTGTTCGCTCGTCTTTCCAAATCTTCGTTCTCTATTTTGATAGTCTAATATAGCGTTATACAAATGAGCCTTTGTATAATCAGGCCAAAGTGTCTCTGTAAAATGCAATTCTGCGTAGGCTATTTGCCATAACAAAAAATTGCTGATTCTCTGTTCGCCACTCGTCCTAATCAATAAATCTACATCGGGTAAGTCCCGGGTGTAAAGATGATTATTAATAATGGTTTCGTTAATATCCGACGGCGAAATTAGGTTATTTTTAACTTTGAGACTAATCTCTTGAATGGTTTTTGTGATTTCTTCTCGCGAACCATAACTCAAGGCCAAAGTCAGGGTCATATGGCGATTTTCTGATGTGCGCTCCATGACCGATTTGAGGTCTTTATGGGCTTTTTCAGGGAGGGCGTCTAAATTGCCGATCGCGTTGAGTCGAATCCCATTTTTCTGTAGTGTGGGCAGTTCTTTATTTAAGGCTTTAACAAGCAGTTTCATCAGGGCCTGAACTTCGAGTTTTGGACGTCGCCAATTTTCGGTAGAAAAGGCGTATAAAGTCAAATTGGGGATATTGAGTTCTGCACAAGCTTCGACAATTTCACGTACGGACTCTGCCCCCTGTTCATGGCCAAAAACCCGAAATTTGCCTTGGTTTTTTGCCCAACGGCCATTGCCATCCATGATAATGGCAATATGCTGGGGTAATTTATCTTGGTCAATTTTATGTTGCGCGCCCATTAAAAATTGCAATAACATGGTTTACGCCCAAAGGCGTAGGTAAAAGTCACTCCTGTAAACACGTACCAATCATTATTGGTGGTGTCGCCGAAAGGTACATTATTTACCTCGGAATTACCAACATTGGCACTACCATCTATAGCATCCGTAAAGCTATATCTCGCCCCGACTTCCAAACCCACTAAAAATTTGGTTCCTAGTGTTTTTTTGAGTCCTAAAACCATGGGAATAGCATAAGTGGTCTCTCGGCCAACGGGATCGAATAAAGTGCCGGTTTTGCGCAGAGCATCATACCATGTGTACGTGAATCCTGTATACATATAGGGCGCAAAGGCCGGAGTGCCTTCATGCAAATCAAATTCCCAAAAGGTATATTCGATGCCGAGGGACACTTCACTTAGGGTATTTTCAAAGGAATAACCGCGTTGGAGCCTTCTGGTATCCTTCGAGTCTAGGTCATCAGCCATTATTTGTGCCACCAGATAAGTCAGTCTAAAGGCGTGGCGGGTACTTCTGTTCCATTTGGCAATACCGCCAAAAGTTGGGCCTGCGGGAGCAATGAATTGGGTGTCTCCAACATCGCCAATGTAATTTGCGCCGCCCACAAAAGCACCGATTTCATAGGTTTGTGCGCGACTCTGGGTTGAGACACTCAGTCCCAAGATACAGAACGTAACAATAAGGTTAAATTTGTTGCGCATGGCCAGTTAAAGGGTGCAAATATAACAATTAACTTTTTGCCTCATTTTCCTTTAGAATTGGGCATTGAATAAACATTTATTTTAATAAAATATTGTAGGCCAGCGAAGATTTCCACGCTAGAGAACAGGATTTAATCGGCCCTAGTTCCGTTTGTCTTCTCCCCAGTAGAGTTTATCGCGCAAGGTCTTGATGAATGAAGTCTCTGGAAGGTGGACCATTTTTAATCGAAACGGCGCCTTTTTTATAATTATTTCTGAGTCATTGGGTAGAGACTCAATGCGCGAGTCTAAGGACATCAAATGATGGGTTGCTCCCGAAGACACCTTTAGTTTGACGGTACGGTCATCAGGAATAATAAGTGGGCGCGCATTAAGATTGTGCGGGGCGATGGGCGTAATGAGAAGATTTGCTGATTCTGGATGTATAATCGGGCCGCCACAACTCAGGCTATAACCTGTTGACCCCGTGGGTGTAGCGACTATGAGTCCATCGCTCCAATAGGTATTAAGGTGTTCTTGGTCGACCCAAACATCAACGCGAATCATAGAAGTAGAGTCCTTTCGGTTTATCGAAACTTCATTTAACGCAAAATTTAAATCTTCTGCAGGACTGGTTAACCCCTTTGTCTCGACCTCTATTAGCGTGCGTTCACTTATGCGATAGGCTCCAGAAATTAATTGGGTGAGTTGATCGGCGATCGCCTCTTTTGGAATCGTTGAGAGAAAACCTAATCGGCCCGTATTGATCCCAACGACAGGAATATTCATGTCGCGCACGTAGGTAACTGCTTTGAGCATGGTGCCGTCACCCCCAACGCTAATAAAGAAGTCCAAGTGCTCATCTGGTACATCAATAATTTCGATGCGCTGGGCATGGGCCATGGTGATTCGATGGGTTTTGAGCAAATCCCAAAGTTCTCTAATCATGCACACTTTAATGTTCTGAGCAAAAAGTGTATCGAGGATGACCTCAATAAAATGTTCTGAGCCTTTGTGATAAAACTGACCAAATACGGCAACGCGTGTCATGATAAAGGGGTGATTTAAATATTGAGGTATTTATCAAGATACTCAGAGCGCTCCTTGAGCTGATTCAGGGTGCTGTCTTTTTCATGCACTGAAATAATATCAAAGCCATAGCGTCGCAGTGCCTCGATGCAAATTGTGATGGTCTCAGACGACACTTTTAGGGTCACTTGGGTGAGGTCATTGTTTTGTTCTGAGATAAAAGCACCCAATAGATGCCCGCCGTTTGACTCGATGATTTGGGTGAGTTCTGCCAAAGAATATTCGTTGGTTTTCCGCCCCACAATCAAAACCACGCCTTCTGCAGACAAAAACGGCGTGCTGTGAAATAAATGCATGATATCGCTCAGCTCATAGTATCCTTGGTAAACGCCTTGGGCATCGACTACGGGCATGATGTTGGTTTGATGTTGTGCAAAGGCTTCAAGTATTTCGAACCATGAATTTTGAGCGCGCACAAAAAAGGGCGTAAGGGCATATTGCACATCACTTAAGGTCGTGTTTGGATCCAAACAAAGCGCATCAGTTTCAGAGAGGGCCCCTAAATATTGCGCCTCACGGGTAACCAAAACATGGGACAAAGAGCAATGGCTTAGTGTTTCGCGGACATCGACCAATTTATTGTCAAGGGCAAAGGGCTTGTGATCATTGATAATGAAATTCGTGCAGTCCATGGGGGAATTTTTCTGCAAATTACTCAAAATTAGCCGCTTTTTTCGCTGATCAAGTTTGTATTTTTGTCCTTCTTTAAATTGCTATGACCCGACTCAGTGTAAATATCAATAAAATCGCCACCCTGCGTAATGCGCGCGGAGGTAATGTGCCCGATCTCATTCAAGTGGCTATCGATGCACAAAAATTTGGTGCTCAAGGCATCACAATTCACCCTCGGCCAGATGAGCGTCATATCCGCTATCAGGACGCTATTGATTTAAAACCAGTAGTGCACACGGAGTTCAATATAGAGGGGAACCCTCAATCAAAATTTTTATCCCTCATCGAAAAGCTCAGACCAGAGCAGGTGACCTTGGTGCCCGACGCCGATGATGCCATTACCTCAAATGCGGGGTGGGACACCATAAGGCATCAAGATAAATTAAAGGAGATAATTGCAGGATGTAAAAATATTGGGGTGCGCACCTCAATATTTGTGGCTCCAGAACTCAAAATGATTGAAGGTGCTGCAGCCTGCGGCACAGACCGGATTGAACTTTATACTGAAGCCTACGCCCATCAATATACTCAAAACCCTGAAAAGGCTGTGGCCCCGTATGCGGCCGCTGCGGTGTTGGCTCATGAACTGGGACTGGGGATCAATGCGGGGCACGATCTTTCTTTGGAAAACATTGAATACTTCGCAAAAAATGTCCCGAATTTGGCCGAGGTTTCTATCGGGCACGCCTTAATTTGTGAGGCTTTGTACCAGGGGTTAGAAACCGTTATTCAGTCTTATTTAAAAAAGCTCGCGCATTGATCTTACACAGCCAAATCGTCGGTGAAGGAAGGCCCGTGGTCATTTTACACGGATTTTTGGGTATGGGCGATAACTGGAAGTCCTTGGCCTTGAGTATGGCCCAAAAAGGCAATCAGGTGCATTTGGTGGATCAGCGCAATCACGGCAGGAGCTTCCATCATGCCGCATTTAATTACGAACTGCTCACTCAAGACTTAAAAGCCTATCTGGATCAACAAGGATTAGAGCGCATTATATTGCTAGGGCATTCTATGGGCGGTAAAACAGCTATGAATTTTGCGACCCAGCATCCCGATTCCGTCACTCATCTGGCTATTGCCGATATTGGGCCAAAAGAATATCCTCCTCATCATCAGGCTATTTTAAAAGCCCTGAATCATTTGCAGCAAAGTGAGCCAAACTCCAGAAAACAGGCTGACGCCTTACTTTCTGAGTATATCAATGAACCGGGCATCCGACAATTTCTATTAAAAAACCTTTACTGGAAGGCCCCAGAACAATTAGGGTTGAGGATTAATTTGAACGCTTTGACCGAAAACGCCGATCAAATCGGGGCGGCATTAGCACCAAATGCCATTTTCTCTGGGCCAACGCTCTTTCTTAAAGGGGCAAAATCAGCCTATATTTTGCCAGAAGACACTCCTGGAATAACGCGTCATTTTCCTCAGGCGCGCGTGGTGGAAATCGCTCGAGCGGGCCATTGGTTACACGCTGAAAATCCAAAAGATTTTTTGGCTGCATTTCTGGCTTTTATCCATGCTTAAGCCGACAATACGTCTTCTCTAAATCCATAGGGACAAATCTTGTAGGGTAACGTGAAAAGAATTACTTTTGCGACCTATTTTTAAGGCGTAAACCACATGGAAATCAACAGAAAGAACATTGACAAGCTCAACGCGGTAATCACCGTAAATATTCAAGCCGCTGACTATAAAGATCAGGTAGAAAAAGTTTTGTCAAATTATAAGAAAAATGCCAATATTCCAGGATTTAGAAAGGGTCATATCCCGATGGGAATGGTAAAAAAACAATTCGGAAAGGCTGTTCTTATCGAAGAGGTAAACAAATTGATCCAAGAGAAACTCAATGAATACCTCAAAAAAGAGGAGATCGACATTCTTGGAAATCCATTGCCTAAAAATGAAGCAGAAATTGATTGGACTGGAGAAGATTTTAGTTTTGAGTTTGAATTAGGTCTTGCCCCTGAGTTTACCGTTGATGTAACCAAAAAGGCGACAGTGCATTATCAAATCGAGGCAGATAAAGCCATGATTGAGAATCAAATCAAGACCATTCGCAACCAATACGGAAAGTTGATTGCCAAAGATAAAGCTGAGGCGGGTGATGAGCTAACGGGTACTTTTTCAAATGAGGAACAGGAGATTGACCACAAAGCGACTTTTGATTTAGATTTGGTCAAAGGCAAAAAACAACGTGAGGCATTAATCGGAGCTACTGTGGGTGTTGAGGTTACGCTTAATACCAAAGGATTGTTCAAAGAAGAAAGAGATTTAGAGCGCATGCTCGGAATCAGCGCGGATAAGGCCAAAGATCTTAAAACAGACGTTGTATTTACCATTGCTGAGATCAACAAAAGAGAAAAAGCCGAGCTTAATCAAGAGCTGTTTGATAAACTTTTTGGTCCCGGAAATGTCAGTTCTGAAAAAGAACTCAAAGAAAAAATTAAAGAGGATGCGGAGCGTCAATTTGTACAACAGAGTGATCAGAAGCTCTTAAATGACGTAATCGATACCTTGATTGACAATACAAAGTTTGATTTACCAGAAGACTTTTTAAAACGTTGGATCCAAAGTACGGGCGAAGCAAAACTCACTCAGGAGGAAGCCGCAGCAGAGTACGAGCGCAGCGTAAAGGGCTTGCGCTATCAGCTGATCGAGGGCAAGTTGCGCGAAGAGCACGAAGAATTGCAGTTGAAATTTGAAGACCTCAATGCCTATGCTAATGAGATGATCAAAATGCAGATGATGCAATACGGGCACCCAAATCCTTCTGACGAAGAGGTTACCGGAATTGTGGCGCGTATTATGAGTAATGAGGATGAGGTTCGTCGCATGAGTGAACAACTCAATACGAAAAATCTTTTGGCCTTCTTTAAAGCCAACGCCAAACTAAAAACTAAAAAAGTAAACTACGAGGATTTCATCAAGCAGGCCTACGCTTAATGCTGGATGAAAATACTTATCTTTAAAGCGTTGAACCTGAAAATTTCAACGCTTTTTTTCTCCTATAAAACACTAGAGATATCGCATCATGAACTACGCAGAAGAATTTAAAAAGTTTGCCACAAAAGATCAGGGCATTAGCAGTACGTATTACGATAAAATTGTCAGCAGCATGACCCCAGTAGGGCTGACGCCAAATATTATTGAGGAGCGACAGATGAACATCGCCATATTCGATGTGTTTTCGCGATTGATGATGGACCGCATTATCTTTTTGGGAACCGGAATTAACGATCAAGTCGCTAATATTGTTCAGGCTCAATTGCTCTTCTTGGAAAGTGTGGACTCGAGCAAAGACATTCAGATTTACATTAATTCTCCAGGAGGAAGCGTATACGCAGGTCTGGGAATTTATGATACCATGCAATTCATCAAGCCGGATGTTGCGACCATTTGTACGGGTATGGCGGCCTCAATGGGTGCCGTTTTGCTTTGTGCAGGAGCTGCAGGAAAACGCAGTGGACTGACCCACTCAAGGGTTATGATCCACCAGCCTATGGGCGGCGCTCAAGGACAAGCCAGCGATATTGAAATCACGGCAAAAGAGATTTTGACCCTTCGTGATGAGCTCTATGCGATTATTGCGCATCATACGGGCCAAGAAGTTGAAAAAGTTCACAAAGACAGTGATCGTGATTATTGGATGAAGTCTGATAAAGCGCTTGAATACGGAATGATTGACGAAATCTTGACGCGCGACAAAACCAAATAATATGACCAAAGAAGTCTTGTCTTGTTCTTTTTGTGGTCGTAAAAAGGCCGAAACTAATTTACTTATCGCTGGGAACTCTGCGCACATCTGTGATCAGTGTATTGAGCAGGCTCATGGAATAGTGCTGCAAGAGCACAAACACGAAGAGCAGCAAGGGCTCGACACAGAGGTGATGCTCAAAAAGCCGAAGCAAATCAAAGCGTTTTTAGATGACTATGTGATCGGACAGGAACAGACCAAAAAGGTCATGTCTGTGGCGGTTTATAATCACTATAAGAGATTGCTTCAACCCGAAGACGATCAGTCGATTGAAATTCAAAAAAGTAATATCATCATCGTAGGGCAGACCGGTACCGGTAAAACCCTCATGGCCAAAACCATTGCCAAAATGCTCAATGTGCCCTTAGCGATTGTCGATGCGACGGTTTTGACTGAAGCTGGATACGTGGGGGAAGATGTGGAGAGTATTTTGACCAGACTCTTGCAAGCGGCGGATTATGATTTGGAAAAGGCCGAAAAAGGGATCGTTTTTATTGACGAGATCGATAAGATCGCTCGTAAGTCAGACAATCCTTCAATTACTAGAGATGTTTCTGGAGA
>DDCS01000156.1 GCA_002335345.1 Flavobacteriaceae bacterium UBA2000
GGACATCAAAGCGTTTGTTTTTGATGTAGACGGCGTATTGACTGACGGAACAGTAATCGTCGACACCCAGGGACAACTGCTGCGCAACATGAATACCAAAGACGGTTTTGCGCTAAAAGCCGCTGCAGATAAAAAATATCCCATGTGTATTATTTCAGGCGGAACCAATCCTGGCGTTCAAAAAAGACTGGAAGGCCTCGGAATTAGCGAAGTCCATCTCGGGGCGCACCACAAAAAAGAATTGCTCATGGATTTTATCAATAGACATGACCTGACCGCAAATCAGGTCTGTTACATGGGTGATGACCTTCCCGATTATGAAGTGATGACCATGGTTGGTTTGGCTTGCTGTCCGCAAGACGCTGTACCTGAAATTAAATCTATTGCCCAATATATTTCCCATCGTTCTGGCGGAAAAGGCTGTGTGCGCGACATCATCGAGCAAGTCCTCAAAACCCAAGGGAACTGGTTTGACGGGGGCTCGGTCAGTGGCCGCGAAGGATAGTTCACCCCTTTATGCAGCCTAAATTCATAAAATCATTCTCGGGGATCATTTTGGCTTTTCGCCCACTGAATCTTCTGTTGCTTTTCGGTGTGCACAAAATAATTCAAGGGGTCATGATTAGGCAGGGCCTAAGGCGAGAACTCCAAATAAACCAAGGAGACTTATTAATTACACTGGATCAATTAATGTGGGCCAGTATTGCCTTAGCCGCTGCAGGCTACTTAATCAATGACTACTACGATCAGCGCGCTGATTCGATCAACAAACCAAAAAAAGCGCCCCATATATTAATTTCCCATAAAATCATTTTTTGGTCATTTTGGATCGGATTGAATCTCTGTGCCATTTATCTAGGATTCAGGATTGACGGCACTGTTGAGGATTCAAATTATGGCGCTTTATTTATTGTAATTGGTCTCATGCTTTTTGGCTATAATCTATCTAAATGGAGTAAATTTTTAATCGGGCCCGTTATGATTTCTGGCCTGGTCGCCCTAAACCCCGTCCTAGCGCAGGATTTAGCATTGACCCTATATGCCAAAGCCGCAACAAGCAACTCATTTGAAGCGGTTTATGATTTATTCACCCCTATTGGGTCATGGATTTGGCGTATTGCTTTTTTGGGCTTTTTATCGAATTTCATACGAGAGCTTATCAAGGACATCGAGGACATCAATGGGGATCAAAACGCGGGGCGTCGCACCCTCCCGATAGTTTTGGGTATTGAGCGTACGGCAAAAATAACGGTAGCGATTGGCCTTATTTTGGTGTTGAGCCTAGGGGTGTTTGTGGCTATGGCTTTGAGCACGAGTGTTCCTTTGGGAATACATTTGACTTTGGCCTTACTATTGGCCATCTGGATGACCTACAAATCCGCAAAAATTGAAAGACCAAGCCAAGCCAAGTCCTTATCTTTGACCCTAAAATTATTGCTCATCTTAGGTCTACTTAGCCTTTTTTGGCTATAAACTCATTAAAATGCATCACAAAGAATTTGAACACTTTGACGTCGTTCTGGCCTCGGGATCGCCCCGTCGTCAAGAACTACTTCGGGCTATGGGCATACCCCATCGGGTTGAAGTCCGAACCATTGAAGAGAATTATCCCTCTGAACTAAAAGGCCATGAAATCACTGATTTCTTGGCCCATAAAAAAGCGGAAGCCTTTGACGCGCTACAGTCGAATCAAATCGTCATCACCAGCGACACCATAGTCTGGTTTGAAGGACGTCCCGTTGAAAAACCCCGCGATCGCAATCATGCCCTGGCCATGCTTGAATCATTAAGTGGAACAATGCATGAAGTGTTCACCTCAGTTTGTTTTAAGACCCGGAATGACACCAAAATCGTTCACGACTGCACTAAAGTCTGGATAGAGCAACAATCCAGCCAAGAACTTGAATATTATGTAGACCACTTCCACCCTATGGATAAAGCGGGTAGCTACGGAATACAAGATTTTTTCGGATATATTGCGGTGTCGCGAATTGAGGGTTGTTATTACAATGTAATGGGGCTGCCCACGCGTTTGGTTTACCAAAATTTGGTTTCGCTTGTTAAAGGTCCAGCAAAAGAGTAATTTTAAGCTTATTTAGCGCAATCATTTATGACTTTAAGCAAACTCTATTTTGAATTAATTGCCACGGGCGTATTAGTTCTAATCTTACTCATTACGCGAGCCTTAATTATGGGCCTAATTCGTCGATTTTCGCATAGTGAACAAATTATAGACCGCCGAGTACAGTTGATCACAAAGCTGATTAATTATGTGATTCTCGGATGTGCTTTGGTGGGTGTTTTTATTATTTGGGGGGTTGATGTGCGTAATCTAGGGGTAATCGTATCCTCTATTTTTGCCGTAATCGGCGTCGCATTTTTTGCCCAATGGTCCATCTTGAGTAATATCACCAGTGGCGTGATCATGTTTTTCACTTTTCCCTACAAAATCGGTGACCGTATTATGATACACGATAAAGAATACGAGTATATAGGGATAATCGAAGACATCAAGACCTTTCATATCGTGATTGTCAATGATGCCGGACAACGAATCACCTATCCCAACAGTCTTGTTTTGCAAAAAGGGGTCAGCATCCTTAATCAAAACAATAACGCCCCTTCGGACCCCTCATCAAATGTTAGCAAACAATCTTAAGCCGTTCAAGACAATTTAAAAAACACTAAAAAAGCCAATGATCGATTTAAGTTTTAAGTTTAAAAACATTTCAAAAGCCTTATGGCTAAAAAGCCTTTGGATTGGTCTGGCACTGATCTATTCGGGATTGCATTCGAGTTATGCACAAGCTCCGGTGCAATGGAACTCCAGCGAAATTTATCACGCCCTAGATAAGTTCAACACTTTTGGCTCCGTTCTCTATGTCGGGGCACATCCTGATGACGAAAACACAAGGCTCATTACTTATTTTGCTAATCACGAACGGGCACAAACCGCTTATCTTTCCTTAACGCGCGGGGGCGGTGGACAAAATCTAATTGGCCCAGAACTCAAATCGACACTAGGAATCATTAGAAGTCACGAACTGCTTCAGGCGCGCTCCATCGATGGAGGGGAACAATTTTTTACCCGAGCCCTTGATTTTGGCTATTGTAAACATCCTAGTGAAGCCCTGGACACCTGGGGTCATGAGGAAATCCTACGCGATGTAGTGCAGAATATTCGTCGATTTAAACCCGATCTTGTGGTGAATCGATTTAATCACCGTACTCCGGGATCAACTCATGGACATCATACTGCTTCTGCCCTATTGAGTATTGAAGCTTTTAATAAAGCCAATGACCCCGATTATGATCCTGAATCAGCAGCGCAATATGGAATTTGGCAGCCAAAGCGACTTTTTTTTAATACCTCATGGTGGTTTTATGGCAGTCAAGAGGCTTTTGAGGCCGCTGATAAAACGAATTTATTGGAAATCCCCGTAGGTCAATATTATGCCCCTTTAGGGGCGTCGACTGGAGAACTCGCGGCGAGGAGTCGTAGCATGCACAAGTCTCAGGGATTTGGGAGTCTGAGCAGTCGCGAACAAGAAACTGAATATCTTGAACTCATTCTCGGAGATTTACCCCAAGATAAACGCAACCCATTTGAGGGGGTCTCACGCGATTGGCATCGAATGGGCATCAATAAGGATCATTTGATCGTACAAAGCCTGAAGGACATTATCGAAAATTTTGATTTTAAAAGCCCAGAAAAGCATGTTCTCGAACTCTTATACGTTTTAGATGAACTTAAAAAATTACCCCAAAACCCCTGGAAAAATCAAAAGATTGAAGCGCTAACCCAGATTATAACACAGTGCTTGGGATTGTATGTGTCTGCAGAATCTTCTCGTCCCTATGTGACGCCTAAGGATGAAGTAATGGCCAAAGTCGAGGTCACCAACAGAAGCCATAAAACCCTGTTGCTCAATAGAGTTTATTCAGACCAACTGTATTTTTTTGAAAACACACAACCACAATCCATTAATGCCTTAGCATCCCGATACGTTGAATCCTTGGAGGCTCCGCTAAAGTCAATTGATTTGAGCACCCCTTACTGGTTAAAGAACCAGGCGACATCCGGTCGCTTTGAGGTTTCAAACAGGGCCCTAATCGGTGCCGCACTTGGCCCAGAGTCGGTCAGCGTTAACCTGGACTTTTCTTTAGAAGGTCATGAATTTACTGTCAAAACGCCCCTGCGATATAAGTACAGAGACCGCGTTCAAGGAGAAGTATTTGATCCCTTCGTGGTCTTGCCCGCATTGACCCTAAGCAGTTCTGAAGCGGTAATGGTTTTTAATGATCAAAAGCCAAAATCTTTAAACATTACCCTGACCGCTCATCGTGATGCACAAAAAGGAAGTCTTAGCCTACAGCACTCAGAAAATTGGCGTGTGGAACCAAAATATATTGACTTTGATATGCCAAAGGCGGGAAGCCAAGCCAATCTGAGTTTTACTATTTACCCCCCCAAAGAAATGCAATCGGGGCAACTCATTCCTTTGGCTCAGATTGGTGATCAATTCTACACCAAATCGCTTTTAGAAATTCAATATCCTCATATCCCAAAAATCACGGTTTTGGAACAAGCACAAACTCAGGTTTTAAAAATGAACATTTCCAGAACAACGCAGCGTATAGGGTATATCCAGGGAGCAGGTGACGCGGTAAATAAGGGCTTAGAGCAGCTCGGTTATGAGGTGATTCCAATCATGCCTGAACGTTTAAACCCTGAACAATTAAAAACCTTGGACGCACTCGTTGTAGGAATTCGGGCGTTCAACACAAGCCAAGCGCTCGTTGCGCGTATGGAAATGATCAATGAATATGTCGCCCAGGGCGGATTGCTGTTGATTCAATACCAAACAACCTCCGGCTTACTCACCAAGCAAATGGGACCACTACCTTTTGTCCTGGGCAGAGATCGCGTTACTGATCAAGACGCGCCCATGATCTTTTTGGACGCAAAACATCCTATTTTCAATGAGCCAAATTCTATGAGTACGCAGGACTTTGAACACTGGGTTCAAGAACGGGGCCTCTATTTTGCTCAGTCCTGGGGTCCACAATTCACTCCGCTTATCGGAATGA
>DDCS01000018.1 GCA_002335345.1 Flavobacteriaceae bacterium UBA2000
ACAATCTATATTGTGTCACTGGGTCATCGCGAAGCAACGATGTCGATGTAACGACAAATAATGGTGAAAACGACGCATGGACTGTAGTGGTCGATGCTCAAGGGACGATCATTTTTGAGGTGGCCATTGGAGGCTCTTCCTTAGATTTTTCAGAAGCCGCTGCACAGGGCGTAGACGGGGCGTTACTCGTGGTGGGCAATACTGAAAGTAGCGACGGGAATATTATTCAAAACCTTGGATACAAAGACATTTTGATTTATAAAATTGACTAAATACCGCGTATTTTACATCATAGCCCTTATCGAACCACTAAAGAATCGCAATTAACCCCATNNNACTTCCCTTTTATTTTCAGGGTGTAAAGACAATGACGACACCCCCCTGGCAGAGGTCAGTCCGACCTTGAGTTTTACGCATAACTGGGATGGTGTTCCTATCGAAAATGCTGATTATGAAACAACGACCTATATCAATGAACGAGGCGAATCATTGACCTTGTCGAAACTCGTGTATCTCATCTCCGACATTACGTTTACCGATGCCCAAGGCACTAGTTTTAGTGCGGGAGATTATAATTTGGTCGATGCCCGAGAAGGCGTGAATTTAAGTTTTACGCCCGACGTTGTGATCGAAGAAGGGACCTATAATGTGTCCTTTACCTTTGGTTTTGACGACGAAGATAACGCAGGAGACTATCCTGACCTGAACACCGCTGATGGGGGCGTATGGATTGTGCCCATGATGTTGGGTGGTGGTTACCATTACATGAAACTCGAGGGTAAATACCTCGATACCCAATCTGTTCCTGAGGAGGAAGTAGGATTTGCTTACCACGCTATTCGCGCCAACGACAACAGCACCAGTCCCATCACGCTTCAAGACACCTCATTCACTGTAGATTTAGGGGATGTGGTGATCGGCGAAGGAACCAATATTGAAGTACAGATGAATGTCGCTGAATGGTTCAAGAATCCTCATACTTGGAATCTTTACGAACTATTCAGTATGCTCATGCCTAATTTCAACGCCCAAATCCTGATGAGTGAAAACGGTGCCAACGGCGTATTCAGCAGAGGAAATTAAATCTTGTTGCGCCAAAAAATAAATGAATAATGCTTAAAAATGGGGTTTACGGAATATTGATCTTGGTGGCTGCCGCGTGTATGAGTGATGATGGATCACAGTATATGGCGACGCCTGCCGAGCTCGATATTCCTCCATTTTTTGAAAGTTCTATACTTCCTCCAGAAATCCCAAGGGATAATCCCCTAACGGTAGAGGGTATTGCCTTAGGGAAAGCCTTGTTTTACGACCCGATACTTTCGGCCAATAACACCCAATCCTGTGCAAGTTGCCACCTACAAAGTGGCAGTTTTTCTGATCCCAACCAATTTAGTGTTGGGATTGATGGATCTATTGGATTCCGGAACTCTATGCCCCTGTTTAACCTGGCTTGGAATCGACGGGGCCCATTCAATTGGGACGGCAGTGCCGCAACTTTGGAGGACCAAATTTTTGAGCCGGTCACAAACCCCATAGAAATGGCCAACACCTGGCCTAATGCCGTAGCGGCTCTTCAGAATTCTGGAACCTACCCAGAACTTTTTGATGCGGCCTTTGGCAGTACTGCTATTGATTCAGTCAAGGTTTCCAGAGCTATTGCACAATTCATACGCACTATGATTAGCGGTAACTCTAAATTTGATCGTTACTTAAATGGTCAAGAAGATTTAACCGACGCTGAAGAGCGCGGAATGAATGTATTTCTAGACGAAACCCGGGGGGATTGTTTTCATTGTCATGGGAACCCCATGAACCCCCTTTGGACCGATAATCGCTTTCACAATAACGGACTAGACGCCTTCTTTTCCGATCGTGGCCTTGGCGCGGTAACCGGTGACCCCCGAGATGACGGCTTATTCAGAACGCCATCACTGAGAAATTTGGCCTTTACCGCACCCTTTATGCACGACGGCCGCTTCAATACCCTTGATGAAGTGATTGATCACTACAGTGAAGGACTGGTCTATTCTGAAACGGTTTCTCCTTTACTGAAAAAAGTTTCCGAGGGTGGTGTCAGACTCACCGCAGAGGAAAAGTCCGACCTCAAAGCCTTTTTGTTGAGTCTTTCGGACCCATCATTTACGACAGATTCTGAGTATCAACCAGATTAAAGTCATGACGCATATTTTGGCTTAACCCCTCTGTTTTATTGACTTCAATAAGATCGAAAGCCTCTATAGTAGGATAATTTTAAATTCTCTTTCATCTATGGCCATACAATCGATTTGCGCTATATTTGCAGTAATTTAGAATAAATCTATATTAATGATCAAAGTCAGTGAACACGCTAAATCACAAATAGACCGGCTCATGACGAGCGACGGTTTTGACCCAACCCATGACTATGTGCGCGTTGGGGTAAAAAGTGGTGGATGCTCGGGCTTGTCATACGATTTAAAATTCGACAAAAAAGCTCAAGAGCAAGATCAAATTTTTGAAGACAATGGCGTACGCATTGTTGTGGACAAAAAAAGTTTTTTATATCTGGTCGGAACGACCCTTGAGTACAGTGGCGGACTCAATGGTAAAGGGTTTGTGTTTAACAATCCCAATGCCAGCAGAACATGTGGCTGCGGTGAAAGTTTCGCTCTGTAAGGACCAAAAAATACTATGGGAAAATTCACAGAAGACGATTTAAAAAAAGAACTCGAAACCAAAGAATACGAGTACGGGTTCTATACGGATATTGAATCCGATACATTTCCGGTTGGCCTCAATGAGGACATCGTTCGCGCCATTTCTCAAAAAAAGGAAGAGCCTGAATGGATG
>DDCS01000163.1 GCA_002335345.1 Flavobacteriaceae bacterium UBA2000
AAGGATTTTGATGGAAGCCGCTCCGATGATGACGATGACAACGCGAACGACCCAGATTTTAATAACGATACCTTCCGCAATGGCGGGCGTCCTGATGATTTATTCGGCGATGGGCGCGATATTGCTGATTTGCGCGGTGATGAGCCTGCCGATAAAGATAAAAAGCAAGAGGACGATAAGTGGTATAACAACAGCATCCCTTGGGATTTTCGTTTGGCCTACACCATAACTTACGGGAATCAGCTCAGACAAAATGAAATCAGTTCAAACTCTCTTATGATGAGTTCGAACATTAGTCTTTCTCCAAAATGGCGCATTGGAATCTCTTCAGGTTACGACTTTAAAAACAAGGGAATCACCCTGACCCAAATGCGTTTTGAACGGGACCTAGAAAGTTGGGTTATGCGCTTTAGCTGGACCCCAATTGGCGCAAGAAATACATCGTGGAACTTCTTTATCGGGATCCGAGGAAGTATCCTAAGAGATATTAAATACGACAAACGAAGAGAAGCCGATCGGCGACTTTAATCAAAACTGAACTCATGAAAAAAATTATCCACACCCACCACGCTCCTGCGCCAATTGGGCCATACAGTCAGGCCGTTCGTATGGGCAACACGGTTTATACTTCAGGGCAAATCGCGATCGACGCCAAAACCGGTTTACTCATCCAGGGCTCTATAAGTGACGAAACGCATCAAGTTATGCGCAATATGCAGGCGGTACTTGAGGCTGCAGGGCTTGGATTTGAGCACGTTCTAAAAAGCACCATTTTTATAACCAACATGGATGATTTTGGCGCGATCAATGACGTCTACGCAAGTTATTTTGATTCGGATCATGCGCCCGCCCGAGAAACGGTACAAGTGGCTCGTTTGCCAAAAGATGTCCGGGTCGAAATCTCTATGATTGCCGCAGATTAAATTTAATCAAGGATTATTGGGTCAATCGATCTCTGTCCATACGCTTGCCAAAGAGTTTGAAAAATAACTCTTGAAAGGTAGAAAAATCTACCGTGTAAGAAGCACCCGCTCCTTGCTCGAAAATTTGATCTTCCCCAATAAATTGTAAGTCAGCCTGTCGATTAAAGAAATTCATACGCAAAGATCCGTCGTCATTGACGAGCCATTGCACTTGAATGTCCCCTGCCACTGCAGAATCATTAGCGCCCCCTACCGGCACTGCTACCTTACCGTTAATCAAGACACGTTCCGAAATTTGGGTGCTGATTTGCACGCCAACGTTATATTCTAACTGAGCATTTAAATCCACTTGACGCGTCCCAATGGTGGGCAATATTTTAAACTTAGAGTCGCTGTCTGCCAACAAATCAGCCACAAGTTTATTGACGCGCTCTGTGAGGGTCCCCACAATATTTTGGCCCCCATCGCCTTGAAAGGCCCCGGTAGCGGCCAAGTAAATGGCTTGAAGCTGTCTTTGCTCGCGCTCGTTGAGCTTGACATTGAGTTCATCGCGAACCGCCGAGGACACATTAGGGAAATCAAGTTGAAAATCCAATTCGGGTTGCATGATTTGACCGGTCAAATTTAAAAGGACCTCGACATCAATTGTGCTGTTCAGTGAGGGATTGTCCAAGAGCGCAGATGGGTTGACATCTTCAACACGGTATTTGGCGGTCAAATCGAGTTGCGCCTCATCTGCCGCCCCATTCCATGAGATACGCCCTCCAGGCACTACGTCGATGGTTTTGTCGACAATACCCCCGTATTTAAAGTCGTAATTCCCTTGAATCACCACAAACTCACCCCACATTTTGAATTTACCTAAGGTGTTAATTTCGATAAACATAAGTCCCGTTCCTCGACCTTTAAATTTTGAGTTATTGGCGGGGTCCACAAGAATCTCTACCTCGGCTTGATCGTTAATATCCAGGTCAAAATTCACGGTCAATCCCTTTATCTCATCAGGCACAAAGGTGGTTCCATTGATACGGGCCGTTTTCTCCTCGGGCGAAATAAATCGAATAAATGAATCATCACCCACTGTGGCGACATCACTAATGGGAATCTTGAAGGTCGTCCCTTTTTGGGTGCGCGCGGTGACATCGATCACCAATTCATCTGCGGGCCCAACTATGGTTGCCCCGCCATCGATAAAGGTAGTCCCGTAGTACAGGACCGATTCTTCGGCTGGGGTATCCAAGGCCAAAAAGCGCTCTGTGGTCATGTTGAGATCTAAGGCCCAATTTCCAAAGTTTTCGTGGGTGACCAGGCCTCCAAGCGTGGCCTGGGTATCGTATTTGACGTCGGTTAGGCGCGTGGGCGGAATCGCAAATACTCCATTGGAAATGGCGATGCTTGCTTTGTCCTCAACAGCCAGATCGATATTCAGATAAGGGATGCGCAGTTTAGTGCTTTTAAGCGTCAAATCACCCGAGACCGAAGGCGCACTATAGCGTCCTTGGATTTTTGCACGGCCATCAACAAAACCGGATATATCACTCAAAACGGTCCGCCCTAGAGGGCTTAGGGCTTTGAGATCAAAATCACGCAAACTCAAATTCATATCTAAATACGGTGCGTCCTTATCCAGATCTATGGCCCCCATGGCCTTAAACTTGTTATTGCCGTCTTTATTTAAGGTCGAATTAATGCGGTACTGGGTTAAGTCTTTATTACCCGTAATGCTCACACTCAGATCACCCATCGGAACTTCGTTTACTTCAAAAGAGGATAGCGTTAGACTTGAACTGGGAAAATAATTCTCTTCTATTTTTTTAAACTGT
>DDCS01000128.1 GCA_002335345.1 Flavobacteriaceae bacterium UBA2000
GGAAGAATATTTTTGGAAGCCGTTGCGGAAGTTTTGGGAGAAACCGTAATTATTACTGCCCCGTATTCGGTGCTATTTAAAGCGCCGCCACAAGGTCAAAAACATACAATTTGGTCTGAGGGCTTTATCGATCGCGGTTATCACAGCGATTTAAGACTGGTTTCCCGCGGTCAGGAGGGTGCCATTATTCATAACCCAGACCATGCCTATCAGCAGTTTTTAAGTCTCTGCAATGGGCAAATCAACTCAGTAGAGGGTCAAACCATACCGATACTGGTCAATACGTGCTGCCTTCACTCTGATCACCCGAATGCATTATCCATCGCTCAGCGTATAGGTCAAAATTCCGGGAACTATGAGGTCTAAATACGCTCTTAATTATATTCCATTTGGCCCGCGGGCCCTTTTGATAAATTGGCCAGCGTCCATTTGTCCTGAAATATTAATTGACATTGTTGCTTTAAAATCGACTTTGGTCCATGAGGCAATCCTAGAGCATGTAGTGGCCTATCATTCCCTTACGTTGATTTTTCACCAGGCACAGGACTCCTTTGACTTTTGGATCAATTATGTGGATGAGCAATATCAACAGGCTAAGAAAAATCCTAAAATTGAGCCAAATATTCATAACATTCCCGTTTGCTATGACCCTGAACTTGGATCTGATTTAGTGGCTTTGAGTAAAGAAAAGAAGATGTCTACTGTTGAATTAATTCGGGAGCATAGCGCACGAAAATATTTAGTTTATTTCATAGGATTTCAACCTGGATTTGTTTATCTGGGCGGTTTAAACCCCAAACTACATACCCCTAGAAAGTCAACGCCTTCGAAACATGTTGCGAAAGGATCCGTGGCTATTGGCGGAGCTCAAACGGGTATTTATCCCGCCGATGCTCCGGGAGGTTGGCATGTAATCGGGCGAACCTATCTGAATTTATTCAATCCCTCGCACACTTTAGCGTGTAAATATAAATCGGGAGACTTCATTGAATTCACCCCAATTTCGAGAACAGAATTTGACTTGAACCTAGAAAAGATCCAGGGTTCCGCCAACGAGATTAAGCGGCGAAAGGATGATGCAGTGTTCAAGCTTTTAAAAAGTGGTATCTACAGCAGTATCCAAGATCTCGGTCGCCGGGGATATCGCGCTCTAGGAGTAGTGCAAAGTGGTGCCATGGATCAAATTTCAGCCCGATTAGCCAATTCTTTGGTCGGGAATTCTCCCAGTGAAGCCGTATTGGAAATCACTTATGGAGGACTTCAATTAGAATGCCTGTCCTCGTGCAACATCGTTCTTTGCGGAGCAGATTTTTCACACAAAAAAAACAATTTGCCCTTGGAAATGAACAAGGTCATTGGTCTGAGGCGCGGGGACCTCATAACGATGGGTCAAAGAAAGAATGGAGCACGGACCTATGTGGCAATTGAATTTGGATTTGACACTGAGCTTATCATGGGCAGCAGAAGTTATTACGGCCCGGTAACTGGAAAGAAGCGTTTAAAAGATGGTGATCTCCTCTATCAAAGTAAGAATCAAATATGCTCGAGCGAAGTACCAAAAATACAACCGACCGTTGAATCTTGCGGATTATCCAAGGCTTTTGATTTGAGTCATTTAGGTAAATTAATCGACTTTTCAATTTCCAAAACCATAGTCCTTACAGCAAGCCCCGGTCCAGAATACAACACTCTGAAAGACTCCATAAAAAAGTCATTAAATCAAGAATTTACCATTGGCGCCAATGACCGTATGGGCTACTTACTAATTGAACGAATACAAAATGATTGCCCCCCTATTTATTCATCGGCCGTGCTACCTGGAACGGTTCAGCTCACTCCAAGTGGTCAACTTATAGTCCTCGCCAATGACGGTCAAGTCACAGGCGGTTATCCAAGAGTTTTACTCGTTTCGGATCAATCAATGTGCCAATTAAGTCAATTAATTTCAGGCCAAAAGATTCGATTTAAAATCTTGTCTATTAATTAAATATTATTATGCTTTAAAAAGTTAAAGGTTGGTGGTAAATCATTCTTTTAAAATAACTTAGTGATTCTCCTTTTATAGAAATTTAGGGTAAAAAGCCCGCTAAGTTGAACGGGCTTTTTTGTCATTTAGAAGCTTTAATCTGCGCAAAAACCTCTTGAGCAAATGATGCGTGTTGCTCAGGGGACCAGTGTAAACTATCCACAAAATTGAGTTCAATAAACTTATGAGTCGCCACATAAAGTGCCTGATGCTCTTGAGCTATTTCAGGCATTAAATCAATCAAACCCTTCCATTTGGCTTCTGTATGCTGAAACCATTCTGGCAATGCCTTACTGCTCAGATCCGCGCCAGTGGGTTCTGCTAAAATAAGCTTGGGTGGATGATCCATAAGCATCGGGTGTTTTTTAATTACCCCACATAAGCGAGAGACATCATTCGCGATTTGTTCAGAAGAGCGATCAAAATGTGTTTTTAAATCATTGGTCCCGAGCATGAGTACAACAAAATTTAAAGGGCGATGGCTTTCAATGAGCACCGGCAAAATATCGGTGGCGCTGCGCATGGGTCGCTCCTCTTCATTAATTGTTGTTGTCCGACCATTGAGTCCTTCTTCAATTACTCTGAAGCCTTGCCCCAATTTTTGTTGCAATATCCCTGTCCATCTCATGTGAAAAGGATAGCGTGAGCCGTCTTTTGGATTATAACCCCAAGTATTTGAATCGCCAAAGCACAATACAGATTGTGTCATTATGAATGGTAAATCTTGAGAATTTATTTTAAAGAATGTAATCCGTTGTTACAAAATTACTTTGTCGCTCACGCAACATATCATTGATAATCCCTTTGTTCAATGCATTGTCCTTTGCTGCTAAAAACGTACGGATTGAGAAGGACCGCAGCGCATCATGAACACTCAGTGTACTTACCGCAGAATCTTTTCGGCCCGTAAATGGATAAGTGTCAGGTCCGCGTTGACAAGCACTATTTAAATTAACACGACAAACTAAATTGACCAAATAATCGATTAAGGGGGCTAATTCTTGAGCCTCTGTTCCAAATACGCTGACTTGTTGTCCATAATTACTTTGGGCCATGTCTTCTAAGGGCAATTGTATGTCTTCAAAATCTCGCACTGGAATCACGGGTCCAAATTGTTCCTCGTGATAGATCTTCATCTCTTTGGTCACTGGATACAATACCGCTGGGAATATAAAATTACTGCTGCGCTCTCCCCCCCGCTTGTTGATGATCTTGGCTCCTTTTTCAAGGGCATCATCAATAAGTGATTGAATATAATCTGGCTTATGCGATTCAGGCAATGGGGTGAGCAATGTATTTTCCCATGGCATACCAAGCTCAAGGGCATCAACAGCTGCGGTAAAAGCAGATAAAAACTGATCCTTGATGGCTTTGTGCACATACAATATTTTCAGGGCCGTACAACGCTGACCGTTAAAAGAAAGCGTGCCTGAAATACACTCCGAGACCGCATTTTGCAGATCGGCACTGGGTAAAATGATTCCAGGGTTTTTAGCTTCCAGTCCAAGGACCAAACGCAAACGATTTTTATTGGGGTGCAAATCTTGTAAGGCTATAGCCGATGAACTATGGCCAATGAGGGCAAGTACATCAATATGTCCGGATTTCATAATTGGGGAGGCGACCGCTCGACCACGTCCAAAAAGCACATTGACCACACCTTTTGGAAAACTCGTAGCAAATGCCTCAAGTAAAGGGCCTATGAGTAACACCCCGAGTTTGGCGGGCTTGAAAATAGTGGTATTGCCCATAATTATAGCGGGTATCAGCAACGAAAAAGTCTCATTGAGCGGATAATTATACGGCCCTAAGCATAATACGATGCCCAAAGGCCCCCGTCTTATGTGAGCGCGTACACCACTGTCATTCAAAAAGCGAGCCCCTTTTCGATCAAAATCCTTACAAGCCTCTATGGTATCGTAAATGTAGTCTACCGTTCGATCAAATTCTTTTTGGGAGTCTTTGTGATTCTTGCCGATCTCCCACATTAATAATTTCACCACCTCATCGCGTTTGGTCACCATCTTTGCAGC
>DDCS01000132.1 GCA_002335345.1 Flavobacteriaceae bacterium UBA2000
ATATTCCCGGTCAGTGGGGTACGATTTGGCTCACTGCAGGTAGCACGAATCACGAATTTTCTTATGTCACCGTTAAAAACAATTTGGTAGGAATTTTAATGGATAGCAACGACGGAGATCGGACGTTGACCTTAAAAAATGTCCAAATATACAATACCGCGACCTCTGGCCTTTTAGCACAAACTGGCGATGTCTACGGAGAAAATGTTGTGATCAGCAACTCTGGTCAAGCGGCTTTGGCCCTGACGTTAGGAGGACGCTACAAATTTATCCACAGTACGTTTTCAAATTATTGGTCCAATAGCTTTAGAAGCTTTCCATCCGTGCAAGTCACAAATGCTTTGGCCATTAATGATCAAGAAATTCTAGTCGCCGATTTAGAACAGGCGGAGTTTGTTAATTGTATCATATACGGCACCGAACAGCGCGAAATCGGACTTTATAAAGAAGATTTGGGTGCGTTTAACGTGCTTTTTGACCATTGTTTGATCAAGTTTCAAGATCCACTGAACACCTATGCGGATGAACCCTTGTATGATTTCGCTAATCCGACGCTTTATCGAAACTTGGTATTGAATGAGGATCCAGTATTTGAGAACATCAACCTCAATGACTTTGATATCTCATTAGAGGAGTCAGCGGCCGTAGGCCGCGGATCGAGTGCTGGAGCCGTTGCGGTACCCGTCGATTTAAATGGAAGCCTAAGACCTGCATCCAACGCCGACCTCGGCGCCTACCAAGCCATTAGTTTTCCTGAAAATTAAGCGTATACAGGCCCATCGGGGCTGCATCTAAATCTACCTGGCCCTCTTGATTGAGCGGTTGATAATCCCCCGTTCTGCTAAAATTCATTTTTTTCAATAAACCCTGAGACGCCATATTGTCAACGTTCGTCATGGCGTAAACCTTGGGTAGGTTTAATATATCGCGGATGAACTTGAGATGCGCCACTGCGGTTTCATAGCCAAAGCCCTGATTGAGATACTGGGGTAAAAAAGCAAATCCAAGGTCGGGATAATCCAAATTTTCTCTTTGATAAATACCCACCGTACCAATGGGCTTATTCGTGGTTTTTAATAGCACGACATGAGGGCCAAATCCCGGGCGTTCTAATAGGGGTAGATAAGTTTGCTCTATGACCCACCTGGACTGATCTTCACTCGTGATGCCGCGGTCACCGATAAAGCGCTTCCAAAGTTTACTGTTAAGTAACTCGAGAATAAAACAGGCGTCTTGGGTATTCACGGGACGAATATTACACCGCGCTGTTTCCATCATTGCTTAGGCCACAAATAACGGACGATGGGCCATTAACTTATATACATCAGCCTCTACTGATTTGATATTTTCTTCATCCTCTGGGGCTTGGATAACGCGATCGATCAAATCTACAATCTGTTCCATATCTGATTCTACCAAACCACGAGTCGTAATGGCGGCGGTACCAATGCGTATACCACTGGTTACAAAAGGCGATTGATCGTCAAAAGGCACCATATTCTTATTTAACGTAATTTCTGCTTGCCCTAGCGCCTCTTCAGCTTGCTTTCCGGTAATGCCCTTGTTGCGCAAATCAATGAGCATCATGTGATTATCGGTGCCTCCTGAAATAATGTTATAACCTCTTTGAATAAAGGCTTCTGCCATTACCTTGGCATTTTTCTTTACTTGAACCATATAATGTAAGAAAGAATCTTCAAGCGCCTCACCAAAAGCCACTGCCTTCGCTGCGATGACATGCTCCAATGGACCGCCTTGATTGCCTGGGAAAATACCGGCATCCAAAAGGGAGGACATTTTTCGTAATGAGCCGTTTTTCAGGGTGATCCCAAAAGGATTGTCAAAGTCTTTACCCATTAAAATCATGCCCCCTCTAGGGCCACGCAATGTTTTGTGTGTTGTGGTCGTCACCACATGACAGTGAGGAATAGGATCCGAAATAATCCCCTTGGCAATGAGTCCTGCAGGGTGGGCAATATCGGCCAATAAAATAGCCCCAACTTCATCGGCAATAGAGCGGAATTCAGCATAGTCAATTTCACGCGAGTACGCTGAGGCTCCTGCAATAATCATTTTAGGTTTGTGCTCTAGGGCCAAACGGCGAATCGTTTGGTAATTTAAGAGGCCGGTCTCTTTATCAACACCATAAAATACTGGTCGATACAAGCGGCCAGAAAAATTAACTGGGCTACCATGGGTTAAATGTCCCCCATGGGCTAAATCAAACCCTAAAAATGTGTCTCCGGGCTTCATGCAGGCATGAAAAACCGCCGTATTGGCTTGAGAGCCACTGTGGGGTTGTACATTAGCATATTCGGCGCCAAACAAAACTTTAGCGCGATCGATAGCCAATTGCTCCACTTGATCCACCACACGACACCCGCCGTAATAGCGTTTTCCCGGGTAGCCTTCGGCATACTTATTGGTTAAAACACTTCCTGTAGCCGCCATAACCTGATCACTTACAAAGTTTTCTGAGGCGATCAGTTCTAAACCGTGTTTTTGGCGGTCGTGTTCCTGCTCAATTAGATCAAAAATTTCAGCGTCTTGGTAACTCATTTGTTTGGCGATTTGATTTGCACCAAAAATACTAAATGCCCTTTGTTAGTAGTCAATAAATTATATATTTGATTAACATTTTACCAACAATTAAAATCCATATTCATGCCCTTAAGTGCCAATAACCCCAATATCAAATCTTGGCTGAATGTTCCAGCCCATAGTGACTTTCCAATTCAAAACATCCCTTTTGGTGTATTTCTGACCAGAGATGACATCATTACTATCGGGACACGGATCGGGGATACCGCTATCGATTTAGGGGCGTTGCATCAACTCGGTTATTTTGAAGGCATAGAACTTACGGACGACATATTTCTTCAAGACAGTCTGAATGACTTTATTGCCGATGGGCGTAAAACCTGGCGTTTGGTGCGCAATCGAATTTCCGATATTTTTAATCAAGACAACCCAAAATTAAGAGATAACCCCGATCACAGAGAGAAAATCCTTTTTGGTTTGGATGAAATTGAAATGCAATTGCCCGTTGACGTGGGTGATTACACAGATTTTTACGCC
>DDCS01000052.1:0-1903 GCA_002335345.1 Flavobacteriaceae bacterium UBA2000
CTCACGGGTAATAATTATTTGGTTCGCCCGACCCATCCAGATCCGAATGTACGCTTGCGCTTTAACTGGAACAGCGCTATAAATATCGACCCAGTAAATCCGAAGACGCTTTATTTCGGTTCACAATTCGTGCACAAAAGCACCGACAAAGGCCTAACCTGGAACATTATTTCCCCGGATTTAACCACCAATAACCCCGAAAAACAAAAACAAGACGAGAGTGGCGGACTTACTATGGATGCTACGGGCGCAGAAAACCACACCACGATCTTAGTTATTGAACCCTCCCCTTTGAACCCCGCCATTCTGTGGGTGGGCACAGACGACGGAAGAGTGCACTTAACGCAAAACCAAGGGGGCTCATGGCAGAGTTTGGAAAACAATATAAAAGGACTTCCCAAAGGCAGTTGGATCACCCAAATCAAGGCCTCAAATAAAAAGCCTGGCACCGCGCTTTTGGTAGCCAATGACTACAGAAGGCTCAATGACGGCGTTTATGTATACAAAACGCAGGATTATGGAAAAACTTGGCAACGCTTAGCAGACAATAAAGATGTCGGTAGTTTTGCTCTGAGTATTGTCGAAGACCCTGTGACGGATCAATTGCTTTTTCTTGGGACCGATGACGGCTTATATTACTCACTTGATGCCGGAACATTATGGACAAAATGGAAACACGGTTTCCCGACAGTACCCGTGAGTGATCTACTGATTCATCCAAGAGAGCATGATTTGGTGATTGCCACCTTTGGAAGATCACTCTGGATAATGGATGATATACGTCCTCTGCGTGCCTTAGCACAAGATCAAAGTACGACAGCCAAACCATTGCATTTATTTGAGCCCCCTCAAGGCTACCAAGCCGCTTATCAGCAGCCTACAGGGAGTCGTTTTGGTGCCGATGCATTATTTCAAGGACAAAATAGACCTTCTGGCGTGGCTTTGAGCTATTGGGTAAATAATGAAGAACTCAAAAAAATAAGTAAGCGTACCACCGATTCGACAAAAGGAAAGAAAACCAAAGATTCGCTGTTTTTGAAAATTTATCAAGGGGATAAATTAGTGCGGACCCTGCAAAAAGAAATCCCAGAAGAGCACGGTATTTACCACTGGCGTTGGTATATGGATGCCAAAGGAGGTACCTGGATCCGCAGAAATCCCAGAGAAGCAAAACAAGAATCTGGAGGCGGTTATCTAAGCCCTGGGATTTATGAAGTCGTACTTTCGATGGGTAATAACGATAACGCGAAATACAGCAGTACCCGACAAAAAATCACCATAAATCCAGATCCTCGAATAGAAGAAATAAGTACTCAAGGTACAGAGAAAGCTGTGGCCATGATGGATAAGGCACAAAGTCTTTCAGAAGAGATAAAGGGGATTCTTTCAAAGATCAAATCGGATAAAGAAGGGCTCGAACGACTTAAAAAGGACCTAAAGCTTCAAGAAGATGAGGACCATCAAGTTTTATTGGACGAAATCAAGGAACTTGACAAGGCGTTGACTGAGCTTCAAGATTTCTACGTAGGTAAACAAGATGAGCGACAAGGGATAACCGCCGAGGCCGCGCCCAGTGTTGCCGATCGAATAAGACAACATTACAGTTATCTACGCAGCCGACCTGATGGCCCAACACAGACAGAAATACAGCTTTGGCAACACGCTCAAGAGGCCGCTGCAGAGGCACAACAAAAGGTAAATGTGTTTTACGACACAACCTGGAAGGCCTTCACTCAAAAGATATCTGAGGTAACAATTCCTTATTTTAAACCCGCTCAATAAGAAAAAAGCGAATAATCACCAACACATTGAATAAACTGAAATCAGGCATAAAATGCCTACTGCTATTACTTTTATTGACATTTAACTACACAGGGTTTGCCCAATCGGAGGCGGAACAGGC
>DDCS01000052.1:1947-3144 GCA_002335345.1 Flavobacteriaceae bacterium UBA2000
CATCGTAGCTGGGAGTTCGCACAAAACTTCAACCAACTCCTATTGCGTTCTACTTTGTATTATCCATTGAATTCCGAGTTCAAATTAGGATTGGGTTATGGTTATATTGCCACAGACTCAAGTTTTGAAACCCTTGAAGACGAAAAGAATTCAAGTGAACACCGCCTTCATGGAGATTTATTATTTACTCGAGGTTTTAGCTATGGTGCTTGGATAAACCGATATCGTTTTGAACAGCGCTACCTATATAATGATGCTGATGGTTTCGACTTATCACAGCGCGTGCGCTATATGTCGCGAATTAATTATAACTTGACCTCTAAGTTTTCTCTTTCGGTGTTTGATGAAGTATTTTTAAATCTGCAGCGGCCAGTGTTCAGTCAAAACAGGCTCTATTTTGGGATGGGCTATCAAGCGACACCTTTGCTTAACGTACAATTGGGCTATATGAAGAACCACTTTTCTAATGCAAACTTTAATCGGGTTGTGGTTACGCTTTGGTACAATACAAGCAGTATTTGACAGAAGGACAACCCCGGTTAAACGACCCCTGGGGTGGGGCTTTAAACATTTTTTGAGAATTAAATTTTATTGTAATTTAGACCGTAAATAAATCGTTATGAACAGAATATATTTCTTTAGCCTTTTGGCTGCCTCAATGCTTCTAAGCTGTAAAAATGATGTCAAGCAAAGTGCTGCTGAAAGTCAAAATACTGAGGTTAAACCAAGTGAATCAAAGCCCCGTATGGAGGCCAACAAGGAAACTGTTGTCGTTAAAATGGAGTCCAAAAGCGGCAGCAACGCCAGCGGTGTTGCGATTTTTGTTCAAGAATATGGTCAAGTTCGACTCATCAGTGAATTTGAAGGACTTACCCCTGGGGTCCATGCGATGCACCTTCATGAGAAAGCTGATTGTTCCGCTGCAGACGGGACCTCAACAGGAGGGCACTGGAATCCAACTTTTGAGAAACACGGTTCTTGGGGGGATCCAAAAGGTTATCATCGTGGTGACATCGGAAACCTGACTGCTTCCGCAGAGGGGAAGGCAAAACTCATGTTTCAAACCGATCAATGGTGTATCGGCTGTGGTGATGAAACCAAAGACATACTAGGCAAGGCCGTGATCATCCATGATGGCCGAGATGACCTAACGACCCAACCTACTGGAAATGCTGGAGGTCGTGTAAGTTGTGGTGG
>DDCS01000133.1:0-1737 GCA_002335345.1 Flavobacteriaceae bacterium UBA2000
TGGAGGTCGTGTAAGTTGTGGTGGAATTATTAAGTAAGGCTCATTTTACTGAGCCCATGATTTAGGATAATCTTAAATATGGGCTTTTGCCAACAAAATACGCTCGGCTAAAATTAATCCAGGTCAATGACCACATCAGAAACGCCGCGACGGACTTTAGCAAAAGAGGCAAATTTATCCTCAGCGCTCCTATAACCTACCGGTAATAATAGCACCGCCTTGAGACCCATTTTTGAAAGGCCGAGAATCTCGTCGTATTGATCCGGAGAAAATCCTTCCATAGGACATGAGTCAATTCCTTCTGAGGCGCAAACGGTCAATAAATTTCCTAAGGCAATATAGGCTTGCTTAGCCATCCAGGTTTCGAGCTTTTCGGGAGTCATCTCCCCCATTTCTTTGAGCAAAAAATCGCGAAAAGGAGCAAGTATTTTTTCTTCAGTACCACGCTGTTCCATGACGCGCTTAAAATAAGAATGAATAAATTCATCCCCTAGCTCAGTTTTAGTGCACAAGACCAACAAATGTGAACATTGATCAATCTGTTTTTGATTCATTGAGGCGGCAACAAGATTTTTTTTGAGCTCTTGATTGCTAATCACCACTAGTTTGAGCGGCTGCAAACCGTAGGATGAAGCCGTTAGATTGAACGCTTCTTTAAGGGTTTGTACCTGAGTCTCACTTAATTGACGATCCGGATCAAAAGCCTTACAGGCGTATCGCCACTTGAGTTGGTCAATGATATTATTGAACATAGATGTTTTTTTGCAAAGGTAATATTTTGAACGATTGAACCATTTGGATTTTAAGGCTCAATGCGTCCTTAATTCAACCCATTATATTTGAAAAAACCAAAGTTTGATAGCCAACGCAGCGATCATAATAATTAAAAACTTTCGAATAAATCCATCTCCTTTTTTAACCGAAAGTCTACTCGAAATCCATGCGCCGGAGGCATTCCCAATGGCCAAAATTAAGCCAACTTTAAAATTTACTTTATCGTTTAGGATAAAGACAATTAAGGCAGCCACAGAATAAATCAGGACTACAAACACTTTGGTAGCATTAGTACGCACCAAGTTGATGTGGTGGGCATAGTGAAGATAAAGAATGATTAAAAAACCAATTCCCGCATTAATAAAGCCGCCGTATATCCCTAAAAAGAAAAAAACAATAATCCCTTGCCAAAGATAGCGACCGGTAAGACGTTCTGCCTTTTCAGCAAGGTCAATATCGGGCTTAAAAATGATAATCAACATGACCACAAGCATAATGATCGCAAGAACTTTATTGAATAAGCCTTCATCAATATGTACGGCAATTTTAGCCCCAATTAACGCCCCAAGCAAAGCAGAAATACCGATATAAGTATTAAAAGGAAAGGTAGAAACCCCCTTACTGCGAAACCCCATGGTCGCCATAAAGGTCTGTATCACAATCGCAACCCGGTTCGTTCCATTCGCTACGGCAGGTGGGAGCCCCATGAAAATTAAAAACGGCAAGGACAATAAGCTTCCACCACCGGCTATAGTGTTGATAAAACCGACCACAAATCCGATCAACACCAACAATAAATATTGTAATAATGGATCCATAAAACAAAGGTAGCTCGAATATTTTAACAAGGGACTATGCCCCAAAGAATGCATCATCAAAATAATCGATTATGGTTTGTGTAATTCTACAAAAGCGTACTATATTTGCAACCGCATAAGGAGAAATGGCAGAGTGGTCGAATGC
>DDCS01000133.1:1743-2785 GCA_002335345.1 Flavobacteriaceae bacterium UBA2000
GGTTCGAATCCCTCTTTCTCCGCACAATAATCAAAGCCCGATGTAGAACGTCGGGCTTTATTTTTTTGGACAGATCAAGCAGAGCTTGCTCATGCGCAGATTTGGACTAAAAAATATTATCAAGCGTTAAGCTTGCCTTTGATTAATTCTACCCCCCCCTTAAGGGATCACGAGCGCTAGCGAGTAATCCCTTATTGATTTTCACCAGCTAGCGAGTAATATTATTTCTCCAATCAATCGACAAACATCCGATTAATTTACAAACGGCTCGGTACTTATTTTGTTTAATCTTTTTAGTGTTTCGTTAAACAATTTGTATCTTCGTAGGGCCGTTGTGCACAAAAACAAAAACTATGTTCGGACTTTTTAAAAAAGCAAACCCAAAAGATAAATTAGAAAAAAAATATCGGGACCTTATGGAACAGGCCCATAAGTATTCTACCACAAATCGAAAGCTGAGCGATCAGAAGGTTCAAGAGGCTGAAGAAGTCATGCAAGAATTGGAGCGTTTGGCAAAACATCAAGAATGAACCCCATCACGAAACTCATATCCATAACCAGGTCGTTATGCTAGAGAAGAAAAAACCTGATCTTGTTGTATTTAATGAAGAAACCGGAACCTATGATGCGGCCCTGCGGCCTTACGCCACTTCGGTAAGCGCCCCAAAAATCACTACAGAGGACCTGACCACTTGGAAGAACAATTACGTCAAGGCCTTCAATCATAGGACTCAAGCCAGATTCGATGCCATCAAGCAGGAATATCAAGCACTTTTAGAAGAGATTCAAGAAAATAATCGCATCCTCGAGGCCGAATTCAATTTCGAACCCAATATCGGCAGCGTGTATCACCTGTACGCCCGAGAACAGAAAAAGCCCTTTTTATCGCTAATTGAACCGGACCAATGTAAATTCGAGCATCTAGGGAGTTACGTTTTGAACCACGAGCGAATTTGGAAAAAATACCAGGAGCATGAGTGATCAGAGAGAATTTACCGAGGCTGAACTCGATCGCATCATTGAAATGGCTTGGGAGGATCGC
>DDCS01000084.1 GCA_002335345.1 Flavobacteriaceae bacterium UBA2000
CTATTGCCTTTCTTTGCCATAATCTTATTTTATTAAATGGTTGGCCAATTACTTATTAAGAAAACCGTTTTCACGTGCTTCTTTAAGCACCGCAGAAATTCCTTTTTTGTTGATGGTTTTCAAGGCCGAAGTAGAAACTTTTAAAGTAATCCACTTGTCCTCTTCTGGAATATAAAAGCGTTTTTTAACCAAATTGGCGTTAAATTTACGCTTGGTTTTGTTCATGGCGTGAGAAACATTGTTCCCAACCATTGCTTTTTTTCCGGTAAGCTCACAAACTCTAGACATCGCTTGAACTTTTAAATTTTTTAAACAGGCTGCAAATTTAGGAAAATTAATTTGCTCGTACAACAAATGAATTTCAGTTTTTAGAAATTTCTTTTAGGAGCAATTCTAGTGCCTTGTCGACCGCTTTTTGAATAATCCGCTCACGGGCCTTTCCAAAGATAAATTCTTCCTTTAAAACACCATGCGGACTGGCTATAGCAATACATACACGCCCCACTTGCCCAACGCCATCTCCTTTTGTTGGACCGGCAATACCCGTGGTCGCTACCACATAGTCTGCGCCTAATTTTTTTCTTCCTCCTGTGGCCAAGGCCTCGGCAATTTCTAAACTCACCGTAGAATGCCTTTCTATTTCCTTAGGATCTACCTCCAAAAGACTGGACTTTAAACTTGTATCATAGGGGATGATTGATCCTTTAAAATAAGCCGAAGCCCCTGCCAGTTCTGTAATCTGCTGAGCAATGTTACCTCCGGTACAGCTTTCGACGGTCCCGAGACTGAGTCCTTTTTGGGTCAAAAGCGAAGCAATTTGGGCCACCATAGAGGTTTGCCCTTCAAAGCCAACGGCAATATCCGAGAGCATGGTACTTAACTGTTCCATAAGCGCGTCTATGGTTTGATGTAAAATTTGCTCATCCTTGTGGGCTGCCGATAAACGAATCCGAACCTTACCATAGGAAGGAAGATAGGCCAATTTGATCCAAGAAGGCAATTGATCGGCCCAAGAATCGATTCGGTCCGCAATGGAACTCTCCCCCATGCCATAAGTCATTAAGGTTTTATGATAAATAAAAGGTCGATCAAAATGTGCGATCAGTCTGGGCAAAACCTCTTCGTTCATGAGGTATTTCATTTCAAAAGGAACCCCAGGCATGGCAACAAATACAGTTTGTTCTTTTTGCATCCAAAGTCCCGGTGCCGTGCCATGAGCGTTATGCAGTACTTGAGCCCTGGAAGGAATCAAGGCTTGATTAAGATTTTGGTCTAATGGGGCTTTTTGGATATAGGTCTCAAAAAGATGCTGGACATGTTTTTTGGTCGGTTCATGCACCACGAGCTGATCTTCAAAAAATTCAACAAAACAAGATTTAGTAATGTCGTCTTTGGTCGGACCAAGACCTCCGGTAATTAGAACCAGTGAAACGCGTTGCGACGCATCTTCTAGTGCTTTTAAAATATGGTTTCGTTCATCGTGAACTGAGGTAATTTGATAAACCTCAATTCCAGCTTCATTTAAAACTTTACATAAAAATGCACTGTTGGTGTCGACGATTTGACCAATCAAAATTTCGTCACCAATGGTAATAATTTCGGCAAGCATCTAAAGATTAAAATCTTGTCGCAGTTCGACAAAAACGGCCTGGAGGACTTCATTGACCTCATCGACTAGTGGCTGTACCGCATCAATGTCTTTCGAGGAGCGGGACCAAGTCTCAATAGAGCGAATATTTTTCAACAAATCCACACCAAACATCTCGATGTTCGGCTTCATTTTGTGGGCAAATCCATAAGCGCGTTTGCGATCACCCTCGGCCACAGCGGTTTTCAATCCCTCTATGTCTGGTGGGATCTCATCTAAAAAGGTTTGCACCACTACAGCGATGAACTCGGGATCATCACCCATTACTTCCTTCAAATTATCAATAGAATAAACACTCATCTACTTAACTTTTACGGAGAAAAACTCCTGATTTTTGACAAACCCCACTAATTGATCCCCATGGGTTACTGGCCCCACCCCTGAGGGGGTACCGGTAAAGATAATATCTCCAATCTTTAAGGTGAAATATTTTGAAATATATTCAATCAACGCATCAATTTTCCACAGCATGTCTGCGGTATTGCCCTTTTGGACAATTTCCTCATTTTTTTGAAGTGAAAAATTGAGATTTTCCAAATCGCCGAGCGTTTGTTTATGGACAAATTGACCGATCATTGCCGAACCATCAAACCCTTTAGCGCGCTCCCACGGCAGGCCCTTTTCTTTTAACTTCGCTTGTAAATCTCGAGCAGTAAAATCAATACCCAGACCTATTTCTTCGTAATAGTCAGAAGCAAACTCACGACTGATGTGTTTTCCGATCTTGTTGATCTTAACGAGTACCTCAACTTCATAATGAATGTCTGAAGAAAAAGTTGGTATAATAAAGGGGTTGTTCTTCAGAATAACCGCCGAGTCAGGCTTCATAAACAACACCGGTTCCTCAGGGCGCTGATTATCCAACTCCTTAATATGATCTGCATAATTCCGCCCGACGCAAATTATTTTCATGAATCTTGTTTTGTATTTAAGGCCCTTAATTTTATTTGGGTCAAGACTTTTTTGGTGTAGCGCGGAAAGTCAGCGTTTAACAGCCACCCAAAATAACCTGGTTCTTGTTCTAATACGCGTGCCACAGAGGTTCCCTTATGCTTACCAAAAGCAAAAATTTCTTGGCCTTGATCGTCATATTGAAGGTAACCCGCAAAATCGGCAAACTTTTTATGTGCGCTAAACTCAGCCAATGAAGCGACATCACTGCCAAGCTCCGGATAACGCTCAAGTTGCGCCTCGAGCACCTCGTAGGTTGCCAAAGTATCTGCCTCAGCACTATGGGCGTTTTCAAGATCTTTATCGCAATAAAATTTATAAGCTGCGGTCAAAGTGCGTTTTTCCATTTTATGAAAAATGGTTTGAACGTCTATTGCTGCATGTTTGCGCAGATCTATATCTATTTCCGCCCGCAAAAGCTCCTCGGCCAAAAGAGGTATGTCAAATCGATTGCTGTTGAAACCCGCTAAATCACTGTCCTTGATCATTTGGACCACCTTAGGCGCTAAGGTCTTAAAATTGGGCTCATCAGCCACCATAGCATCATCAATACCATGAATTTCAGTGGCCTGAGCAGGGATTGGTTGCTCTGGATTAACGCGCCATGTAACCGATTCTTTGTTCCCATTCGGCCAGACTTTCAGTATGGAAATCTCGACAATGCGGTCCATAGCCACTTGAATCCCTGTGGTTTCAAGGTCAAAAAAACAAATCGGTTTGTTGAGTGTTAAGGCCATATTGATTAAACTTCACGCTGAGGATCCCAGGCCTCAAGATAATCGGCGACCCGCTTGGCAAACATTCCTCCGAGCGCCCCATTGACGACTCGGTGGTCATAACTATGGGACAAATACATTTTATAACGGATGCCAATAAAGTCTCCTTCGCTGGTTTCAATTACCGCAGGCACCTTACGAATGGCCCCTAAAGCCAAAATACCGACTTGGGGTTGATTGATTATCGGTGTTCCCATGATGCTTCCGAAATTACCAACGTTAGTCACCGTATACGTTCCTCCTGCAATCTCATCGGGCTTTAATTTGTTTGCTCTGGCCCGCTTGGCGAGGTCGTTGACCGCCTTACTCATCCCCACGAGATTGAGCTGATCTGCATTATTAATTACAGGGACGATTAAATTTCCATCGTTTAAGGATGCAGCCATACCGAGATTAATGGCCCGGTGCTTGATGATTTTATCGCCATCAACGGAGATATTCATCATCGGGAAATCTTTTAAGGCCCGTGCGACCGCTTCCATGAAAATCGGGGTAAATGTCAGCTTTTCTCCTTCTCGAGCTTCATATGAATTTTTCACACGCTCGCGCCATTGCCAAATTTTGGTCACATCACACTCCACGAAACTCTGAACATGGGCAGAAGTGGCAATACTCGCCGTCATATGATGCGCTATGAGTTTGCCCATACGGGTCATTTCAATAATTTCATCTCCTTGCTGCAAGGGCACTGCCTGTGGCTTAATACCGCTCTCCGAAGGCTTTATCGCGCTTATTGCTGGGGACTTTTGCTCTGTGCTTTGCGGCTTTTGGACTGATTCAGTCGATGGAGCTACCGGTGCCGCGTTTTGGGCAGAGCCACGTTGAGCGACATAATCTAAAATATCGGATTTAGTAACACGCCCCGCTTTACCCGAGCCCATAATGGCATCAAGTTCTGCCTGCGCAATTCCCTCTTGTTGGGCAATATTGCGCACAAGTGGCGAATAAAAACGGCCCTCAGTACTGTTCACCACTGTCTGCCCGTCTGATGTTGTTTGAGTAAGGGGCTGGCGCACCGTCTCAAGTACCTCTGGAGCAATATCTTCCTCTAAGACCTCATGGGCAGCAGGTGCACTATTTGCCGAATCTTGATCAGTTTCTATTACGGCCAAAACCGCGCCAACTTCCACGACATCATCAACCGAAAATAACTGCTCAACCAAAACACCCGAAACTTCACTGGGGACTTCGCTATCCACTTTATCGGTGGCTATTTCCAAAACAGGCTCATCCATATCAATGGTATCCCCTACGTTTTTTAACCAATTGGTGATGGTTGCTTCAGCAACACTCTCGCCCATTTTGGGCAGTCTTAATTCAAATCTAGCCATAGGTCGGCGGTTGTCTTTAATTTTTGCAAAATTAACGAAAATATCAGGTTTTTGTTGAATATTTTACAATTCCTTTGACACAAAATCCCGGTTAAATCAAGAATTCTCAGACGCGAAATATCCCAAAAAAGCGTTCATCAGCCCAAGATCAAGGCCTCGCCATGAGTGTCACTCGAATCGCTTCCGATGAGTAATTGCTTTTGACTGTGCCATATTCTAAATCGTTGACCATGAGACGCCCCTAAAGACATGAGTTCAATAATAGCCTCATAGGTCAAAGAAGCCCGATCAAAAACCAAAAGAGCGTTCTTGGGTGGGGTGTTTTTTAGACCCGCGGGCGTTTGCCTTTTAAATGAGCCCAAATTAAGTGATTGTACTTTTTGCCCCAACCAATGAGCCAAATGATCACTCAGATCGACGCGTTCACTGACCCAAAATACAGCCTCTATAGACGGGGTATGTGTTGATTGATTCTTTGGCCATAAGCCGCGCCATAAGATTAGTCCTTGAGCCAACAAGGAAACTAAAAATACTTTGAATCGACTGTTGGAAAAATGGGTCTTGTAAAAATGGACCATTGCTCCATAAAATCGCGACAAATACTGCCGATTTTTTTGGGTACTTTCGCCTTTATAATGAATTATTTTTTCGGTGCCTAAATAATAGTTTTGCTTTGCATTTAACAAGAGTTTGTAGCTAAAGTCAATGTCTTCTCCAAACATAAAATAGTGCTCGTCAAAACCATCAATCCCGAGATAATCCAATCTTTTTAAAAATAAAAATGCTCCGGCCAAAATGGAAACAGGGCCTGCCTCATCAGGGGCCATTGAGTCATGATAGTAAAGGTCTTTTTGACCAGCGAAACCCAATAACTTTCTCAGGCTTCCTAGGGGTGTGGGCACGACCCGCTTGCACTCGGGCAAAAAACAACCTCTTCCATCGATAAATTGGGTGCCTATAGCCCCCATTTGACTGTGGGTCATGGAGGGTTTTAAAAGGGTCTTAAAAAGGGATTCCCCGACAACCGTATCAGGATTTAAAATACAGAGATAAGTGCCTTTGGCCTGTTTCACTGCTTGATTATACGCTCGAGAAAAGCCGATATTTTCCTCGTTGGCGATAAGCGTTACCTGTGGAAAATCCTGTGTTATTGACACCAAAGTTTCATCACTTGAGGCATTATCTACGAGAATAACTTCGGCCTTGAGTCCTTCAACCCCAGCCAATACCGAATCAATACACTGCCAAACATAATGTTGGACATTGTAACTCAGTATGATTACCGAAAGTTCCAAAGACTTGTTTAATTCTGTTTAAATGAAGTTTCAAAGGGTATGCGATGTACGATACTCCGCCCAAGGGTCACCTCGTCGGCAAATTCCAATTCATCTCCCACGGCGATACCCCGAGCAATTGTGGTCATAACCACCTCTTGGTCTTCAATTTGTTTAAAAATATAAAAGTTTGTCGTGTCGCCTTCCATTGTAGAACTCAAGGCAAAAATCAATTCTTTAATTTCCTTAGCACGAACTTTCTGAACTAAAGACTCTATCGTAAGATCATGAGGCCCGATCCCATCCATTGGAGAAATTTTCCCGCCCAAGACATGATAGACTCCTTTGAACTGACTCGTATTTTCAATAGCCATGACATCGCGAATATCTTCCACCACACAAACTACGGATTTGTCTCGATTCACATTGACACAGATATCACAGAGGGGCTGGTCTGAGATATTGTGACATTGTTTACAAAATTGACTTTGCTCCCGCAACTCGGTTAACGCCTGACTCAAGGCCAAGGTGCGCCCATTAGGCTGTTTGAGCAGGTGCAACACCAGACGTAAGGCAGTGCGCTTACCAATCCCCGGCAGTAAAGCCATTTCATCTACAGCACGCGCCAATAGTTTTGACGAAAAATCCATCTCTAGCTTTTATTCAATACTAAATTTTTTGGTGATTTGACCCCAGGCCCCTTTGAGTCGGAGCACGTAAAGACCAGAAGAAAATTCCTTTAAGTCAATGCTGTGTGCGCCCTGTAAAAAGACCGATGGCTCGTAATAGAGCAACTTACCCTGAAGGTCAAAGATCTGAATGCTCGAGGTTTGGGGGGTCTCTAAAACCAAATTCAAATGATCCTGAGCAGGAACAGGGGCCAGACTCATTTGTATTTGCTGAAAATCTTCATTGGCCACAACGTAACCATATTTTGTTGAGGACCAAAGGCCACGACCATAGGTCCCGGCATAAATTTTTCCATTGGCTTGATTTATTTCTAATTCACTCACAATGACATTGGGTAAATTCGTCATAAAGGGTTGCCACTCGCTGAAGGTATCATCAATATAATACACCCCATAGTCCATTCCAAGGTAAAGCCCGTTACTTCCATTATCATCCCATACTACAGTAAGGGCACTAAAATCGGGTAAATTCAACGTAAGCGAGTTCCAAGTTTGACCGCCATCTTCAGAGACACGAACTTTTGCGCTCCCGGTGACCGCCACAGCGATACGCATGGGATCTGTAGGGTGAATGGCAATCGAGTTCACCCCACCGGGTGGCGTCATGGTTTGCCAGTCCGTGGCTCCCCCATCCATGGTGCGATATAACTGAGCCCCTCTTGAGGCGTAGATAATTTGATTGTCAGAGGGGGCAATTTTCATTTGGCTTAGGTCACCCCCAAAATCTTGAGAAATTGGCGTCCAGTTCCCCCCTTTATTAAGACTTTTAAACACCTGTTCAAAGGCGCAGTAAATTGTGTTTTGCACTGAAGGGTCCTGCTCAAAAGGTGAAACCCAAGCCCCGGATCCAGAGCCGGGCTCTGGAAGATTGAGCAAGGTAGTTCCTGCATTTTCCGTGCGGTACATACCCCCAAATTGAATCATTCCATACAATAAATCCGGATTGTCTTTATCGACAAAACCTTCCATTCCGTCAGCACCTATCCAATCAATCCACTCCCCCGTTTGGGCACTGTAAAATGAAGAACCATTATCTTGAGAGCCACCAGTGACCACAGCCTCTGGCGTTTGAGAAACCCCAATCTTATAAAATTGTCTAATCCCCAATCCCGTCGATAAATCGGTGTAATAATCCGCGGTGATTTCAGTCGTGTTCGGGGCTTTAAAAATACCGCCATCAGATCCTACGTATAGTGTAGTCCCCACAAATTCCAAAATATCAACATCCGCATGACAGTACCCTAATCCGGCACTGGCCGCATTCCCAGGAACCCAATCTGAACTGATGTCGAAATTAAGCCCTCCATCAAGGGAACGCCAGGTTAACACTCCTGCAATATGCACCTCGTTCACATCATTTGGATTAACGGTAATATCCATATCTCTTGGGGCCTGACCCCCTGAGTCAAATCCAGCGGTATCATAGCCGAAATAATTGCGTCCTGTGTGATCGAGTTCTGTAAAGGTAAAGGCGGCATTATCCGATTTATAAAGCCCCCCAAAACTTCCCCCATCAGCTTCTATAACGTACACAACATCAGGCGCGCTCTCAGAGATACCAATCATTTTGGGCTCACTATTGGGCAAGTCTTGATGTGTGATAAACGTCTCACCGCCATCAGTAGAAACATGAAACTTTAAACCAGAGGCATAGATGATTTGTGGGTCTCCAGGTTTAAATTCTATATCATATCCTCGATTTTCATTAGGGACAACTTCATCCCAAGCAAAGCCTCCATTTGTAGAACGGAAAATTCCTTGATTTTGAGCCGATGCAAAAAGGATAAGAGAATTGGTTGGGTGTATTAAAATTTTATTGACCACGCTATTCCCGATTTGACCCACATTAGTCCAAGTAGCGCCCGCGTCTTGCGAACGGAATATTAAACCCGAGGTAGAACCAAAAAAATAAGTTTCAGGATCTGAAGGATCGATAGCCACCGAATAAACTTTGAGGTTGGCCAAATAATCGGTCAAAGGCACCCAGGTCTCTCCTCCATTGAAGGTGCGCCAAACCCCACCCGTTTCACCGCCCACGATGATGTGCTGGTCATTATCTTGCTGCACTGAAATTCCCGTTACGCGACCCACTCCCGGACTCCAGTGTGTGGTCGCATTCCAGTACTGAGGACCCATTTCTTCCCAAAAGTCAAACATATTGGCCCTGCCTGATGAAGTCTCATTTAAATAGGCTTCATAAGCTTGCACTTCAGACAGTCGCTCTAGCGTATTTGGCAAATAGCCTTGATCATCTTGCAGTTTCTCGGCCAAATAAAGCCAACGTTGGAACGGAAAATATCCAGAACCCTTACCAAGATCACGACTTGAGAAATGGCGCTCAGCCTCTGCCTTGATTTGTGCGACAGTATACTCACCAGAGTCAATCATTTCAAGATAATTCTGTGCATCAAGGCCACTCATAAAGACTAGAGAAAGACCGATAATTAAATGTAATTTTTTCATGTAATTAGGGATTCAGCGAAAACTTTTACTGGCTTAAAAGTATGAAAAATATGGCGCTAAGGAGACTATTCTTTGTAATTTTAAAACGCATCAAAAAACTTAAATATGACCCCGAGCACGATACTGATTACTATTGCCTGCTATTTTCTGGTTCTTATGCTGATCAGCTGGCGAACAGGACGTGATGACAGCAATGCCGTTTTTTTTATGGGCGCAAAAACCTCTCCTTGGTACGTTGTTGCCTTTGGGATGATCGGGGCCTCCCTCAGTGGCGTTACTTTCATTTCAGTACCAGGTTGGGTTGGGGGCG
>DDCS01000184.1 GCA_002335345.1 Flavobacteriaceae bacterium UBA2000
AAGCATCATTGCCAAAAACCAATACATCCAAAGTGTCTTTTGGGTAACGCGTGGTAATAAATTCTGCCAAAGCCATAGCGACCTTCTTAGCGGGGGTTATTCGGTCTTCCCCATAAAGAATCATGCTGTGACTAATGTCAATCATCAGCACGGTGCTCATTTGGGTATTATAGGTACTGTCTTCGACCACCAAATCCTCTTGTTGCAGGTCAAAATCCCCGCCAATGTTGCGTATTTGTGCATTTTTAATGCTCTCGGTAATGGAGATCTTTTCCAAAGCATCTCCAAATTGATACGCCTTGAACTCTCCTGTGGCTTCATTGCCTTGACCGGTTGATTTAGTCTTGTGGTCCCCAGACCCCGCTTTCTTTAATTTCCCAAAAACTTGTTTGAGCGCGTGCTCCCGCAGCAGCTTCTCGGTCTTCGGAGTCAGCGCCATACCGGAGCCCTCACCGTCTTTGCCACCGCCTTTGGGCTGAATATACGCCCGCTCGAGTAGATCGCGTACAAAATCGTCAATGGTGTAATTCTCGCCGGTCAGGGTGTATTCCTTGTCCAGTTCACGTAGCCAATCAATGGCCTCATCAAAATCGCCCGAAGTATGGGTGATGAGCTCTTTGAAAATTTCAAAAAGACGCTCAAAGGGCGACTGCTCCTTTGGCACATGGCGGCTGAACCGCAAACCTGTGGCAGAGAGATCAAATTTCATAGCGTTGTAAAGATAGCCAAGAATGCCTAATTAAGAATCAAATTTTTGACCCGCCGCATAAATCATAAAAAACTGAAGCAGTATCCCGAGCGCAAAGGGAATCCAGTACTCCCCACTGAGTGTTACCCCGATCCAAAAAGCATTGCCCAAAGACAGAGTTAAAACACTCCACAGGGATAAATTAGCGAGCGCCTTTTTTGGGATCAAATAATAAAAAATCAACCCGCCGATAATTGAGGAAAAACCCCACCCGAGATAATTTGTAAACGGAATGGTATAATACACGCCCGGATCATTCCAGGTCCAAAAAGTCATCAGTACGGCACCCGGATCCAAAATTAAATCGGCAAAGACTAACAGTCCCGCCCCTACGGCAAATTGAACCCGCCTTTTGTCAACAACCCAGGTCGCCACCGCAAACGCCCCAATGACCAAAGGAACCCAGCCAAAACTCACGGCCCATGGGACTAAATCAAATAGTTTGTACCCTAATTGCGCGTTGTAATTAAAGGACCCATAAGGAAAAGAGGTGACAATACTCAAGGCCTCAATTCCCGTGGCATAAACACTTAAAATCGCAATGAGCAGCAAGCCCTTTTTTAATTCAACCCTCAGCAAATCGTAATAGGCCGGTGCCGCCAGGAGAATCATTGGGATAATCGAAAAATAATCGTCTTTGACCACCAAGGCATAATAACCGATAAAAGCCATCAGCCCGGATAAAAGAATCAAGATTATTGATTTTGTATTCATGCGCACTCCTTAACCCAGCAGGTTATATTTGAAGAAGATATAGATAAAAATGCAACCCCCACAAATAAAGTTAATCAGCGGAAAGGCTTTGTAAACCGAGAGCAATTTTTGATTGTCCTTTTCGGTCAAAAACAAGACATAAATAGTGGGAACACAATAGGCCAAAAAACCCAGCAGCCCCATCCACAATTCTACATAAAGCGCGCTGAGGATTGTTGCGGTAGCAAAATACAATAGGGTCAGCAGAGTGGCGTATTTATGACCCAACCACACCGCGGTGGTTTTTACTTTTGCGTTGCGATCGGCCGCAATATCGGGCAGCGCAGAAAACAAGTGCATGCCCATAGCCCATGTCCAAGCACCGATGACCAGCGGCCAGGACAGTTCTGAAAGCGGCTTGTAGGCTAAATAAACGATAACCCCGGGCAAAATGTAGAGCACGTTTGACAATGAGTCCAAAAACAGCCTAGATNNATAGACCAGGTCCAAGCACCGATAACCAGCGGCCAGGACAATTCTGAAAGTGGTTTGTAGGCTAAATAGACGATAACGCCGGGCAAAATGTACAGTACGTTCGAAAAAGAGTCCAAAAACAGCCTAGATTTTAATCTTAGAGGTCTTAACGAATAAAACGAGGACAAAAGGAGCCATAGCAAAAGAACGTATTGCGACTCAATGCTCGGGAGTAGCCATCCAAAAAATAAGGACGACACGAGAACACCCCCGCAGATCAGTAAAAGTGTCTTGTCTTTATCGCTGACATAAAGCCCCTCATAATTGCCTTTTTTGGGGTTCCATTGATCGGTATCTCGATCGGCAAAATCATTTAGGCCGTAGAGGAAAAAGTTAGCGGGCCACAAAAAAAACACCATACCCACCCAAAATAAAGGATCGGCAAAATCACTAAACTGGGTTACGGCGGTGACCATACCCACGGCCCACGGACCGGCCAAATAGGTCCAAAAACGAGGACGACTGATATTGATGATCCAATGATACCGTTTCATGATTTTTTGGGGCTCAAAAATTTGTATCATTAGCACTTAAGGGTTGACCATGTTTGATGCCATGGATGCGTTTGTAAACGATCTGAGCACTGATCAGGCACATGGGCACGCCGATACCAGGATTCGTGTTCGCTCCCACATAGTACAGGTTGGTGACTTTAGTGGATTTAGTTTTAGGTCTGAATAAAGCGGTCTGCATGAGATTCTGCGCCAAACCTAAGGCCGTGCCTTTAAAGGCATTGTACATGCTGGCGAAGTCTTGGCCCGTAAAAATACGTTCGTAAACAATGTTTTGCTCCAGACCGGGCAGGTCCATGGTCTCTCGCATATGGCTCAGGATTTTATTGCGATAGGCGCTTATGGTTTGCTCGTCTAAGTTCAGGCCCGTAGAGGTAGGCACCAAGACAAACAGGTTTTCATGGCCTTCGGGGGCCACCGCAGGATCTGTTTTACTCGGGGCGCAGACATAATACGAGGGGTTTTCGGGCAATTCTGTGTGGTCAAAAATGGCCTCAAAACTCTCCTTCCACTTATCGGTAAAGTAGAGATTATGATGCACCAAGGTGTCGTATTGCTTTTTGAGTCCGAGATAGAGGATAAAACCAGATGGGGCCACACTCCTACTTTCCCAATAACGCTTGCTGAACTGTCGGTTTGGTTTTTCAAGCAGATGCATCTCGGTGTGGTGATAATCCGCATTGGAAATCACGATATCCGCCGTATAGGCCTGACCCTGAGTCGTTTTTACCCCAGTCACCACTTTGTCTTTGACCAAAATCTTCTCTACCGAGGTGTCAAAGCAAAATTTGACGCCGTTGTTCTGCGCAATACGATATAAGGCTTCAAAAACTTTGGTCATCCCCCCCATGGGATAATGCACCCCCATTTTAAAATCGATGTGATTCATCAGCGAATAAACTGCAGGGGCT
>DDCS01000148.1:0-15201 GCA_002335345.1 Flavobacteriaceae bacterium UBA2000
GTTTTACCAATATTGGTTAAACACCAGTGATGACGACGCTGAGCGTTATATTAAAATCTTTACCTTCCTAGACCGCGAGACCATAAACTCATTGATTCTTGAGCATCAGCAGGCCCCGCATTTAAGAACCCTCCAAAAACGACTGGCCCAAGAAGTCACGCAGACGGTACACGGCCAAGCACAATACCAAAATGCCCTATTAGCCTCAGAAATTTTATTTGGAAAGGCAACCGATCAAGAATTAAAACGATTGGATCGCAAGACCTTTTTAGAGGTTTTTGATGGGGTCCCTCAAGCCGAGGTTTCCCGCGACGCGATCGATTCAGGACTGGACATTGTGGCTGCTTTGGTCGAAAAATCTGGGTTTTTAAAATCCAACGGTGAAGCGCGACGCGCTTTGGAGCAGCAGAGCATTTATATCAATAAAACCAAAGTTGATTTGGGCTACGTTATTCAGTCTAAAGATTTGATTGATCATCAGTTCGTTTTGTTGCAACGGGGTAAAAAGAATTACTGTATTCTCAAAGTTTCATAACAAGCCCATCACGAATTTGCTGAGGTATGTGGCTACAAAAAGTTTGTCGCTTGTGGATAGGGCAAAAGCGCACTAATCAGTACCGCTATGCTCTCTTTGACAATCAGCGTGATACTGATAATGGTCACCGCCACAATTAGGGCGACAGCCAGGTTGTTGTTTCTTATTTCTTTGTACTCATGAATGCCTTGGGTCAACATCGAGAATAAACCAAATACGGCCGTATTGATCATAAGGGCAATAAAAAATCCTACAGTCAGATAAAGGGCCGCATAAAGGACGATAGTTTGATAGTCCGGACTGCTGCCTTGAGTGGTGGCTACACGCACGACTTGGGTGATTTGCGGCAATATTTCGCTTAGAATTAAACCAATGCTTAGCACCAAACCAGAGGTCAATACGGTAAAGGCCATGTCCTTGCCGCTGAGGTCATTTTGCTTGAAAAACACACGTCTTAAAATCCCATATGAGACATAGATTACCCCAACGCTAATTAATAGGGAAAAGACTATTTCAAATAATGCTAAGTAAAAAAGTGGCGCGTTCATGGGCTAAAGTTAAGGGTTTTGCTTATTAATTGAGTTCTGGTGAATGGGTCAATACGACATTCCAAAAATTCATATTACCGATTTGAGGAGGCAAGGAACCCATCAGGTGATTGGGTGCGGTGGTCTCCCATACTAAATATTTTTTTCCTTGAAAGAGTTTATACTGCCCGGCCGAGGGCAAATTCAAACCTATAATTGAATGCCGATAAACGTCGCTGTTAAGAATGGCGACATCGTAATTAAACGCACTCAGGACACTAAATAAAAAAACGGTGCGTGTATCGCAATCACCCTTGAGATTTTGCATGAATGCCAGCGGGCTTTGCAGTCCAAAGGGTTGGTCTCCGATACAGCAATCAGGGCATTCGCTAAGTAATTCCTCAATCCATCCTTGATAATTTTCGGGTTCTTGACAGGCCTCCTGAAAGACTAAAGCATAGGGTATGTTTTGAATACAGCTTACCACCATTTCTGCAAACAATTCTGCCGACATCGGTTGCTGGAGGTATATTTGATAAAAGGCATCCAAAATCAAGTCCAATTTTGGGCCGCTTTCTTGGGCCATCTGAGCATAAAGCGCTCCCCAGAAACTTGTTAAGCCTTCTGGATTTATTCCTCTGTGGGATTGAATCGCTTGAGTAACGTCGTCGTATCGAACGGTAAGTTTGGTTTGATATGGGGTGCCGTAATTGTTTTGCCAAGAACGGCCATGTCGATAGACCAAAATACTGTCCTGGTCCTTTTCCAGCCAAATCAGTTCTGTATCCGAAGGAATATTGTCGCTGGATTCAAGGGAGACATTATTATGGACTAATTCAATAAGCCCCCGCAGGAGAATTGTCCCAATGAGAAGAATCATTATGCGGTACTTTAACCCCCTAAATTGTTCAACTCTGCTCATGCCTCCAACAATAAATTACAGCCGCGGATATCGCTGTGATCAAAACGACCCAAGAGGTAAAAACTACCATCGGAATTGATTTTCCCTAAATCTTGAGTGCCGATAAAGGCGCATGAATAGACATTGGCCAAATCTATGATGTTGATCCCGCCAGTGCGCTGACGCACCAAACTGAGCGGATCTTCAGGATCTCGGGTGAGCACACGCATCCAAGGGGGTGCTTGGAACCTGCCCTCAGACAGGGCATAGGCTTGAGACATAAGTTCGGTCATTCCGTATTCACTATGAATAGTGTTCAGGCCAAATTGAGCAGATAACGCTTGATGCAGCGCGGCCTTGGTCCATTCTGCTCTTTTTCCTTTCATGCCACCAGTTTCCATAATAATGGTATTTGCGGGAAGTTCCCATGGCCCCAGTTGGGCCAGGTCCAATAAAGCATACGAAACGCCCAAAAGTAAAATTCGTTTTCCTTGGGCGCCTAACTGATGCATGAGCTTTCGCAACGCGTCGAGTTGATCCAAATAAAACCCGCTTTCGGCATGCCCAGATTGTTCAATAAGGGAATTGGCCATATAAACTAAGGAGGATCCAGTGCGCTCTAAATACGAAGGCAAAAGCGCCAGAACGACATATTGCTCCACGGGGCCGTATCGCCTGGTAAAAGCCTCGCTAAAGCAGCGCTTATAGAACCTCAAATCAGGGACTAAGTGCACACTCGCCGCGGTTCCCGTGGTTCCACTTGAGATAAATTCCCCCTCGGGAACCGCGGCGGCGTGCAAGATTTTATGATCCTTAAATAGTCCTATAGGGATAAAGGGAATTTGGTCAACCTCTAGGACATTGTCCGGTGATTTTCCCAACAAGTCGCAATAGGTTTTATAAGGGGCAACATGTTTATATTGTTCCGCGAAAAGCGACAAAGCGACTTGATCGAACTCACGACGGGATAAAGGCAAAAAAATGCGCTCTTTGATTTGTTCGATTTGGGTCATATCCAAAAATAGGGAATATTGAATCAAATCAGCGTTAAAATACGACAACAGTCTTCCCTTATTTTTTAATTATTTTCTGGGTCCAAGTCAGGTCACGATCGGCGATATTTAAAAAATATAAACCGCTATTTAAATGCGGAACGGACCATGAATTTTGGTGAATATCCCCCCGCCAAACAATGCGTCCGAAAATATTTTGAATGTAAATTTCTTTAAGCGCTGAAGGGCGACGTATGAGTGAAAAATTTTGATCAATTGGGTTGGGGACCACGGCGGATTGTTTGTTTTTTATGTCCGTGATGTTGAGCTGTCCCTCAAAGCGGATGTCGTCGATATAAAAGGCTTCATTGCTTGCGTTATTTCGGGCTTCAACCACCAGTTTTGCGCGCTCAAAACCAGTGATTTGCGCGGTGAGTCGCAACCAACGTCCTTCAATATCCAAGTCGTCAATATCGTGGCCTTCGGTGTTTATTAAATCGATTTTGGATCCATTTGATGGGTCGACTACATAGATAGCGATGCGATCAGAATTGGAAGCATTTTGTGTTCCGTCGCCTTCATAGGTCGATTCTCTGATAAAGAGACTGCAAGAAACCGTAGTTTCTGTCGATTGATTTAACTGAATTTCAGAAAAGTTCAGAATAAAATTACCATCAATATCACTCAGGACATAGCCTTGATTTCCTTCACTCCAGGCCCCTGTGATTCCCGTATCATCTGTAATCCCGACATGATCACCATCGCTCAGGCCTGTACTGGGATCGTCATAGGGAACATAAAAGGCGCTGTAACCGAGATTATTGCCTTGTCCGCTAAAGTTTAGTAGGGGCTCATCGGGGTTATTGACCAAAGAATGTGGTGAATTTGGATCATCCAAATCGTAATAAAGACTGTTATACACAGATTGTTGTTCGAAGTTTGCAAGGAATAATTCTTGGGCCTGTCCTGTTTGAGTCATAATAAGACAAAGCCCGCTCAATACATGTAATTTCATGATTTTTTTTGTTTTTGATTAAACTTGGTGAGGAGCTAAAGGCAATTTAGGGGGTAGCACAGATTTTATTGACATCAACCTAATGCTGTAAAAAATGCTTGGTCTAAATTAAAACATACCTTTTGTAAAGTCTGCGTATGGTCACGCGAATGCTTAAATCCTTGGTTATTATTTATGAAATCGTGGGTAATTTGTTTTATGTTACCTTATGGTTAATAATTGGGCTAAATTTGACCTCAAACACAATAAAATGTATATTTAACACCATCTGCTAAAAAGGGCCATGAAGAAAAAAGACATCACTATTTTGCTTGTTGACGACGAACCGGATATTCTGGAAATTGTCGGGTATAATCTAACCCAAGAGGGCTATGTCGTGGTGACTGCCGAAAACGGCCTACGCGCTTTGGACCAAGCCAAAAAACACAAGCCTCAACTGATTATTTTGGATGTAATGATGCCGGAAATGGATGGGATAGAGGCCTGCGAGAAATTGCGCGCCATGCCTGAACTTGCAGAAAGCGTTATTACATTTTTGACCGCTCGTGGTGAGGACTACTCTCAGCTCGCTGGTTTTGAGGCAGGAGCAGATGATTACATCACTAAACCGGTAAAGCCTAAAGTGTTGGTCAGCAAAGTCAAAGCCCTATTGCGCCGATTTAAGGAAGTTCAAGAGGCGCCCCAAAATCTCAAATTGGGTAATTTGATAATTAATCGCGAAGAATACAAGATCATCAAGGATAAAAAAGAGATGGTGCTTCCCAGAAAGGAATTTGAGCTGCTTGCGCTGTTAGCGTCTAAACCGGGAAAAGTGTTTAAGCGTGAAGAAATTTTGGATGTTGTCTGGGGCAATGAGGTCATTGTCGGTGGCCGAACCATCGATGTGCACATTCGTAAATTACGCGAGAAAATTGGCGATGATCGTTTTAAAACGGTAAAAGGAGTGGGTTATAAGTTTGTTGAATAATGCTTGCACCGAAGTCACAAACAACAAAATTTGCCCTGAAATTGGCAGCCATAATTTCCATTATGGCTATTTTTTTAGCTCTGGCTTTGTTTTACGTTTTTGCCCAAAGGCTGGATTACGGTCTTGATTTCAAGGCTTATTTCTGGCTCTGCTTGGTTTTTGGTCTCGTATTGTTCATGGCGGGATTTGTTCTCATTCGCTATTACGCTCAGCGATTGATTTATCGGCAAATAAAAAAAATTTACCAGGATGCTCAGGGTTTGGAGCAGACGCAAAAGGAGCGTTCCTTGATCACTACAGACCTTAACGCTTTGACTCAAGAGGTTGAACGTTTTACAGAAAATCGTCAGCAAGAATTGGCGACCTTAAAAGACAGGGAAGCCTATCGTCGCGAATTTATGGGCAATGTAGCCCATGAATTAAAGACACCCTTATTTACGGTACAAGGCTATATTTTAACCCTATTAGACGGGGCAATGAAAGATAAAACGGTCCGAAAAAAATATTTGCAACGGGCCAACAAAGCCGTTGAACGACTCATCTATATCGTCAAGGATTTGGACATGATTACCAAAATTGAAATGGGGGGGCTAACCCTGGAGCGTGAATCCTTTAATATAATTGAGCTGATTCAAAATGCCTTTGATCTTCTTGAAATGAAGGCCCAAGGCAAGGAATTGTCTTTGGTTTTTGATAAGGATTACAAGGACAGCATCATGGTATATGCTGATCGTGAACGTATTCAACAAGTTTTAACGAACTTGATTGACAACTCCATTAAGTACGGTAAGCCCTCAGGGACGACAGAGGTTGCTGTTGATCGACTGAACAAAAACCGATGCTTGGTTCGCGTGACCGATAATGGTGAAGGCGTCGAAGAAAAGCATTTACCGCGTCTTTTTGAGCGCTTCTATAGAGTAGATAAAAGTGGCTCGCGCGCCGTAGGAGGAAGTGGCCTTGGTTTGGCCATAGTCAAACACCTCATCGAGGCGCATAACGAGAAAATATATGTTGAAAGCCAGTTTGGGGTGGGCTCAGAATTCTCGTTTACCTTGGAATATGCCAAAGAGGGTGCTTAACTTTTCTTTCTGCGCAGTAACAGGCCATCCATCATAATCTTTTAGTTGTCTCAGAAGAATAGGGTCAAATGCAGATTGCTGGCAATAAGGAGCAATCGAATTTTGGCTCAGACGTTTGGCTAAATACTCTTGCTCGTATTGCCCCGGAGTTGGGATAAAAAAAGCAGGTGTTTTTGTTTTGGCCAAATCCATTACCGTCGTATAGCCCGAGCGAGATATGACCACTTTACTCTGATTGATGAGGGCCTCTAAAGCGTGGCTGGTTAGAAAATTAAAAATTTGAATCCCATCAATAATTTTTTCTTGAGGTGTTTCTTGAATAACACCACAAACCATAACCACCTTCTGAGGGTAATTCTTGAATTTCTCGCGCATGATCTCTTCTAACATACTCCGCTGAGGTTCTGGTCCGGAGAGCAAAACCAGTATGTCTATAGTCGGTTTCAGCGTTTCTTTTTTCATCCGACTGATCGGACCGATATAGGCTGTAGGGAATTTGAAATCAGGATCGTTACTTAAAACTCCGCTTAGCGCGTCTTGGCCTTCGTAATCTGGAACCCAACATTGGTCGAAATTTTTAATTATACGCTGATGTAACCAGCTGGTAATCGGGGTGGACCACCCACTGAGTACTTGGATTTGGTGCGTCACAAACACACTCGGTAGATTGGGATGCCGTACGCCGAAGCGATTGTCGCTAATGATCCCTGTAATGCCGTATTTTTTGACTAGAGCCTCTGTGGCTATGCGCTCTGAGCGCATCACTTTGGCAATATTTGGAATCTGTAAGAGCAGCTTCCACTTGAACCATTTCGGATCTTTGGTGTAGGTTATATCGTAAGCCGGTAAGGCTTCAGCAGGCAGATTGGGAAATTCCTGTTTAAGAAGATTCAGCGCCCCTTTATCAGAGGCAATAACGACATCATAACCATGTTTTACAAGCTTTCGTATTATGGGGATACATCGTGTGGCATGCCCAAGACCCCAGTTCAGTGGGGCAACTAAAATCACACCACCTTTTTTCTTTGCCTTAAACTGGTACTGACCCTCTTTCATCAAAACAAATGTAACCTATAATCCTAGACGTGTATATTATTGTAATTTTACCAAATAATTAAAGAACCGTTGTGGGCAGTAAAAATAAACTCAAGAGATTTAAAGAGAATGAAACTTTTTCAAATGTCATTCAGCCAAAGCGCGATGCGCTTTTGGCGGACACATTTGCCTTAAAAGGACATTGGTGTGCTTCATTTTTTAAAAATGACCGGCCTATAGTTTTAGAGCTGGGATGCGGAAAGGGCGAGTATACTTTGGCCTTAGCAAAGCGGGATCCCAATAAAAACTATATAGGGATTGACATAAAAGGCGCGCGTTTTTGGAAAGGGGCCAAGACGGCCCTGGCCGATGAATTGACCAATGTCGGGTTCTTGAGGATACAAATTGAGTTATTAACTTATTGTTTTGCCCAAGGTGAAATTGATGAGATTTGGATAACTTTNNATAAAATACAAACGCACCAAGCATCGCCTGACCAATCGGGAATTTCTCAAGAGTTATCAAAAAGTACTTCGCCCCGGAGGTTTGGTGCATTTGAAAACAGACAGTGAATTTATGCACGGTTATACGCTTGGTTTACTCCATGGGCTGGGCCAAGACATTCACTTTGCGCAACATGATGTTTATGGTACCACGGGGACCCCTGAGGTGGTCACTGCTGTTCAGACGTTCTATGAATCACAGTATTTGACTGAAGAAAAGAAAATTACCTACACAAGTTTTTCGCTGCGCGGCCTCTAATGCTTAATTTTATAAAGTGAAGCGTAAATACTTAAACGCGAAATGACGGCTTTAGTCAATTTTTTTGTAGGTTACCTGGCGTCCTTTATCGGACTCATACCTCCTGGATTGTTGAATATGACCGCAGCCAAAATTGGCGTTAAGCAGGGACGTAAACCTGCGCTTATTTTTAGTGTAGGCGTAATCGTGGTCGTTTGCGTTCAAACGGGCCTTGGCTTAGCTTTTGCACGTTATATCGAACAACACCCTGAAATTGTTGATATCCTTCAGAAAGTAACTCTAGGCATATTCTTAGCCTTGACATTTTATTTTTTTGTTCTGGCCAAGGACACCAGACGAGAAATCCCGAAAGGGGTTAAACGGTCCAAAACAAATCGCTTTTTGTACGGTATATTATTGTCGTCGCTTAATATGCTGCCCATACCGTATTGGGTTTATGTGAGCATCAGTCTCAGTGCTTTGGGTTGGTTCTTTTTTGACCCCCAGGTTATCGGTTGGGCTATTTTTGGATCCGCAACAGGGACCTTTAGCATGTTATTGATCTATATTTATTTTTTTCGGCGTAAACTCCCAATTGGGAATTTTGGGTTCAATTTGAACTATTTTCTCGGCGCTATTACTGGGCTGATATCTTTAATCACGGTAATTCGTATATGGCAACGCATGTAACACTCGATAAAAGTGATTTTTTTGAGCGCGTTTATAAAGTTGTGCGGGACATCCCCTATGGTCGCGTTACGACCTACGGGGCTATAGCAAAATCGATTGGGGCGCCAGGGGCAGCGAGAACTGTAGGGTATGCTATGAATGCCTCGCATAATTTGCCCGATGTGCCTGCCCATCGGGTGGTTAATCGCGACGGTATGCTCACGGGGAAACATCATTTTCCAGGAAGAGATACCATGCAACGTTTACTCGCCCAAGAAGGAGTGATGGTCCAAGAAGATTGTGTGGTAAACTTTAAGGCGCTTTTTTGGCAACCCGATCCACTGGTTTAGGGTCGTTTAGCACTCCCCTTTTGATTCAAAAAACATGGGGGAAAAGCACTATGTAAAGACTAATTTTCTCGGTATATTTGCCCTTTAGAACAATTCTAAATACGGCTTTGACCATGCAGAAAAAGGATATAATTGACATTTTAGATCGGCTAACGCTCCCCGGCGAAGGACAAAGTATTAGTCAAAGTGGCGCCATTGCCAACATCAATATTTTTGGTCAAGAGGTGATCATTGATTTGACCATGAAGACGCCTGCTTTGCATATTAAAAAGCGCGTCGTTTCCGATATTACCAAGGCGCTGCAAGACGCTTTTGGCGCTGAAGTTGCTCCAACGATTAATATTAAAGTTCCTCCAGCTCCGGCACAAGGGCCGCAGCTAATCAAAGGAAAGCCCATAAAAGGAATTCAGAATATTGTGGCTGTTGCTTCAGGAAAAGGGGGTGTCGGGAAGTCTACCGTTACTGCTAATTTGGCCATTACTTTGGCAGAAATGGGTTTTAAAGTAGGGGTACTTGATGCGGATATATACGGTCCTTCAATCCCGATTATGTTTGATGTTGCCGGAGCACGGCCACTATCGGTTGAGGTTGATGGCAAAAGTAAAATGGAGCCCGTTACCCAATACGGGGTTAAAATATTATCCATTGGGTTTTTTACGCAACCCAACCAAGCCGTGATTTGGCGTGGACCTATGGCCGCAAAAGCCTTAAATCAAATGATTTTTGATGCCGCATGGGGTGAATTAGATTTCTTGTTAATCGACCTTCCTCCGGGTACAGGCGACATTCATTTAAGTATTCTACAATCCTTACCCATCACCGGAGCTGTAGTGGTGAGTACCCCTCAAAATGTAGCTTTGGCTGATGCGAGAAAGGGAGTAGCGATGTTTCAGCAAGAGCATATACAAGTACCCGTGTTAGGGGTGGTTGAAAATATGGCTTATTTTACTCCAGCAGAATTGCCTGAAAACAAGTATTATATTTTTGGCCAAAGTGGGGCGCGTCATTTAGCCGAGGATTTAGAAATAGAATTTCTCGGCGAAATTCCGCTGGTGCAAAGTATTCGTGAATCTGGTGATATAGGACGACCTGCAGCGCTTCAATCAGGAACGCCTGCGGCCGAAGCTTTTGTCAATATGACTCGAGCGGTTGTTCAGCAAACCGTGCGTCGAAATGAAGATTTACCGCCCACAGAAGCAGTTAAAATAACCACTATGGCTGGATGTAGTGCTTTAAAATCAAAGAAATGAATCAAGCATCATTAAACGAGAGAATCGAATTGGCTTTGGCGGAAATACGTCCTTTTTTACAAAATGATGGGGGGGACATATCCTTAGTTTCGGTAGAGCAAGATAAAGTAGTGGTTCGCCTAGAAGGGGCCTGTGTGGATTGCTCTGTCAATCAAATGACCTTAAAAAGCGGCGTGGCCATGACGATTCAAAAATTTGCCCCTGAGATTCAGGAAGTGGTGAACATTTAATAGGGGACCCAATTCAGATTTAATGACAAAGCTCATGAATAAAAGCATCGCGAAATATTAATTTGGCAGTATAAAACACAATTTGTGATAGAATCAGATATTATGATTATCGGTGCAGGTCCTACAGGCCTGTTTACCGTGTTTGAGGCGGGTTTGCTAAAGCTCAAGTGCCACCTGATCGACGCTTTGCCTCAACCCGGAGGTCAATGCAGTGAGATTTATCCCAAAAAACCGATATACGATATACCTGCATATCCGGAGATATTGGCTGGAGATTTGACGGAAAAACTCATGGAACAAATCGCGCCATTTTCACCTGGATTTACTCTTGGAGAACGCGCTGAAACTTTAGAAAAACAAGAAGACGGGACCTTTATAGTCACCACAGATCAAGGGACTCAGCATCGCGCTCCAATCGTTGCAATCGCAGGAGGCCTGGGAAGTTTTGAGCCGCGTAAACCCCCGATCGACAATTTAGTTCAATATGAAGGTAAGGGGGTTGCTTACTTTATTAAAAATCCAGAACAGTATCGAAATAAGCATGTGGTCATTGCAGGAGGTGGTGATTCAGCGTTAGACTGGAGTATATTCTTATCGGAGGTTGCCGCATCGGTAACCCTCGTGCATAGACGCAACGAATTTCGCGGAGCTCTAGACAGTGTTGAAAAGGTTCAGGAGTTGAAAAATCAAGGAAAAATACGCTTGATTACTCCTGGTGAGGTGGTTGGACTAGAGGGTGAGGGTGCTTTAAGTGCCGTAAGAGTGCAAGCTGAACAGGGCTTAATTACTCTAGACTGTGATGCATTTATTCCTCTTTTTGGACTTGCTCCCAAGCTAGGCCCTATTGCCCATTGGGGTTTAGAGATTGAAAAAAACGCCATTAAAGTTGATAATTCGTTAGACTATCAGACCAACATTCCTGGGGTCTATGCCATCGGAGACGTCAACACTTATCCCGGCAAGCTTAAATTGATTCTTTGTGGTTTTCACGAGGCCACACTCATGTGTCAAAGCGCTTATAAACGGATTTATCCAGAGCGTCGCTATGTTATGAAATATACAACTGTTGGCGGTGTAGAGGGTTTTGACGGCACAAAAAAGGAAGCCCCAAAGGCCGTTATCAAGTCAATTGATTAATCACTTCTAAATGGCTCAGGACATCACCTTATTTATAACTGATCGCGAAGGTAAAACCCATCAAGTAGTGGCCCCTACCGACATGAATATGAATTTAATGGAGGTGGTTCGCGCGTATGAATTAGCCCCAGAGGGGACCATTGGCGTCTGTGGGGGTATGGCTATGTGTGCCTCGTGTCAAAGTTATGTTGAAAGCGATCATCTTTTGCCCGTACAAAGCGCCGATGAACTCGCGATGTTGGCGGAGGCTTTTCATGTAAAAGAAAATTCTAGACTAGGATGTCAATTATTTATAACTCCAGATTTACATGGGTTAAAAGTTACCTTAGCGCCAGAATCTTAGATTAATTCAGGGATTTTGGCCTGTTGAATTTCTTCTAATACCCCATTCCATAACGTTAATCGAAGCTCAAGGGCTTGTAAGGCAGTCTCAGTAACCTCTTCCCATTTTTGCGGGTCATTGCCACACAATTCTTGAATCATTTTTAGGGCTAAAGGTCCATGGGTGTCATCGTCTAATTCTATATGTCGCTGAAAATAGTGATGAAAGCCGGTTAAATTTTCCTCAGGAAATTGGCGTTGTATTGAGCGAATTAGAGAGGTAAACATCTGAGGGATTAAATCTTCTCGGCCAAAAGTGAATGCCGCTGCGATTTTATGCGGTTCATTCGAGTCAATTACCGAAAAAGTAAAGCGCAGGAATGAGCTAACGGATTGTGGAAGATCGATGCTTGTAGCGGCTTGATACCAGGGTTTTCCTTGGCTAATATTATGGATGAATTCATCTATTTCTTTTGTCGACGCGCCCGCATCACACATGGCATTAAGATACATTTCAAAATGACTTCTTCTTTTGCCATCGAGGTCCAAGTCCGTCTCTTCAGCCAAAACAATCTCGTTGATCAAATACCTTATCTCTGGATCGCCAACAGGGACCCAGGGTAAGCTTGTCCCTGTAAGCTTTATTTGTAAAGCCTTTAGCAAGGACATAAAATCCCATACCGCGAAGACATGATGTTCCATAAAGCGATGTAAATCGGCTGGACGTTGAATATGGGTGTACAAAGGATGAGTTACAATTTCTTCCTGAAGGGGGGCTATCTTTTGAATTACTTTATGAAGCATCGACAGTTTTATAGCAAAATAAAAGGCTTCCTCTTAATAGAAAAAGCCTTTGTTATTGATTTTTTCGATTTGATTATTTAAAAGCGTTCTCGCCAGTAATATCGAGACCTGTAATGAGTAAATGGATGTCATGCGTTCCTTCATAGGTAATAACGCTTTCCAGGTTCATCATATGACGCATAATTGAATATTCACCAGTAATACCCATACCTCCAAGGATTTGGCGTGCTTCTCTAGCGATGTTTAAGGCCATAGCTACATTATTGCGCTTGGCCATAGAAATCTGGGCTGAAGTAGCGCGACCCTCCTCTTTGAGTTGCCCGAGGCGAAATGCTAAGAGCTGCGCCTTGGTAATTTCGGTGATCATTTCTGCAAGCTTCTTCTGCTGTAATTGGAAGGCCGCAATAGGTTTGCCAAATTGTATGCGTTCTTTGGCGTACCTTAAGGCAGTATCATAGCAGTCCATAGCGGCTCCAATAGCCCCCCAGGCAATGCCATAACGTGCTGAATCAAGGCAGCCTAATGGCGCGCCCAATCCTGATTTATTGGGCAACAAATTTTCTTTAGGCACTTTTACATCTTGAAAAAGTAATTCTCCAGTTGCAGAAGCACGCAGGGACCATTTATTGTGTGTTTCAGGAGTGGTAAAGCCTTCCATGCCTCTCTCTACAATTAGTCCGTGGATTCGACCGGATTCATCTTTTGCCCAAACTACGGCGACATCACAAAAGGGCGAATTTGAAATCCAAAGTTTAGCGCCGTTGAGCAAATAATGGTCTCCCTTATCTTTAAAGTTTGTGACCATTCCGGAAGGATTACTCCCAAAATCTGGTTCAGTTAATCCGAAGGATCCCATCCACGCTCCTGTAGCAAGTTTAGGGAGATATTTTTGACGCTGCTCTTCATTGCCGTAAGCCCAAATAGGATACATCACTAGAGATGATTGAACAGAGGCCGTACTGCGCACACCACTGTCGCCGCGTTCAATTTCTTGCATGATGATTCCGTATGCGATTTGGTCGAGCCCAGCACCACCATATTCTTCGGGAATATAGGGACCAAACGCACCGATTTCAGCCAAACCAGGAATAATTGATTTTGGAAATTCAGCCTTTTGAGCGGCTTCTTCAATAATTGGGGAAACATCACGCTTTACCCAAGCACGTGCTGCATCTCTGATGAGCTTGTGTTCTTCGGTGAGTAAATCATCAAGATTGTAATAATCTGGTGCTTCAAATAAATCAGGCTTCATGAAGTCAATTTTTAGTCGTACAAATTTATAAAGACCCTGCGGATTGGCCTACATTTTCAAGTAAAATTCACCCACCAGTTCTCGATATTCTTTCGTGTATTGATGTCTTTGGTGCTCAATGATCAATTCCTGAACTTGTGGTTTTTGTGCACGATTTATTGGGGCAAGCCGACTGAACTCGACAAGAATTCTCTTAATCGGACTTTGGGCCGTGCCACGGACTTTGGTCAAATAGGAAACACCAAAGTCATAGTTATTTGTAATTTCCAATAACCGTTCCTCTTGCTCAATAGGGAGAATCAGTGCGAGACGCCCATTTTTAGACAAGAGTTGATGGGCTCCTTTTACCAAAGACTCGAGCGGTAATGACGAAAAATCCCTCGCCATTTTTCGGCTGTTCTCTGGGCGATCTCCATGATTGAAAAATGGAGGATTACTGATAATCAAATCATATTTGTCCTCTATTTCGTCTGCAAATTCTTGAAAGCTGCAGTGGTAATTAAATAAATTCAATTTCCATGGGCTTTGTTCGAAATTTTCTACCCCTTGTTCGAAGGCCTCAGGATCCAATTCGACACCATCGATCTCAGCCTCTGGGCAGCGTTGGGCCATAATTAAGGCGATGAGCCCTGTGCCACTACCTACATCCAAAATCCGACGGGTATCAGAATTTATGCGAGTCCACGCACCCAGAAGTACTCCGTCTGTGCCCACTTTCATTGCGCAGCGATCCTGTTGTATTGTAAATTGTTTAAATTGAAAAGAGGAAGAGGTCATTAGAGATAAAGCTCAAGAAGTCCTTCCGGAGTTTTTACGTGTAGGGTTTTTTCCTCGCGATTGACCGAAACAATAAATTCATCGATTACGGGAATCAATATTTCTTTTCCCTGATAATTTATTTCAAAAAGGGCTTGTGCGGTTTGATCATTGACCCCGGTGATCTGCCCTATATTGCCATGTATTTGGTCCATAACCGTAAACCCGATGATTTCGTGGTAATAGAATTTATTCCCGGTGAGTTTTGGCAATAAATCTAGAGGAAGGTATAGGTTGCATCCGATCAAAGAGTCTGCGGTTTGTTCGTCGTAGACTTCTTCAAATTGTATGCGCAAGAGTTCTGTTTTATGGAGCGCTATTTCTTCAATAAAAAATGGAACCAGTGTTCCGTTAAGATCAACGAAAACTGATTCCATGTTTATGAATTCTTCCGGATTATCAGTGTCAAGCTTGATGAGCAAGACGCCTTTAAAACTGAATTTTTTGACGATTTTACCAACGAAGAAATGATCCTTGTGGTCCATCAAAAAGAAATTATTCTTTTTCCTCAGCAGGAGCGCTTTCTTCAGAAGTTTCTGAAGCGGCTTCAGGAGCCTCAGCAGTTTCTTCTGCAGCCGGA
>DDCS01000148.1:15291-15533 GCA_002335345.1 Flavobacteriaceae bacterium UBA2000
GCAGCTTCTTCAGCAGCAGCCATACGCGCTTGGTTAACGGCCTCTTCTGCTTTTAAGGCTTCAGCTTTGACCTTAGCTTTATCATCAGCAAGTTTATTTTTCTTGTTGGCAACAGCTTGTTCTTTTTCCGTCACCCATGCAGAGAACTTTTCTTCAACTTGCTCCATTGTAAGGGCGCCTTTGCTAACGCCATCGATAAGATGCTTTTTAAGCAACACTCCTTTATAAGAGAGTATGGCACG
>DDCS01000187.1 GCA_002335345.1 Flavobacteriaceae bacterium UBA2000
TCATAACCCTCGCGTCGCATCGTTTCAATCAACACAGACAAATGCAAGACTCCACGACCGAAAACCATGAATTTATCCGCGCTGTCTGTTTCTTTCACCCTAAGCGCAAGATTTTTTTCAAGTTCGCGATTAAGACGTTCTTTAATGTGTCGTGAGGTCACGAATTTACCGTCTTTTCCAAAAAAAGGAGAGTCATTAATGGTAAACAACATACTCATGGTCGGCTCGTCAATAGCAATAGTTGCCAAGGCCTCTGGTTGTTCGATATCGCCGATACAATCCCCAATTTCAAAACCTTCAAGTCCTACCACGGCACAAATATCACCAGCACTTACTTGACTTACTTTTTTACGACCCAAGCCTTCAAAAGTAAACAACTCTTTAATGCGACTTTTAACAATAGATCCATCACGCTTGATAAGCGAAACATTCATCGACTCGCTTAAAGTACCACGCTGAAGACGACCAATTGCGATACGCCCTGTAAAGGATGAATAATCCAAGGAAGTAATAAGCATTTGTGGGGTCCCAGTCTCGATTTTAGGTGAAGGAATATGTTCAAGGACCATGTCTAACAATGGTTCAATAGAGTCTGTCGGTTTTTTCCAATCCGAACTCATCCAATTTTGTTTCGCCGAGCCATAAACTGTCGGGAAGTCTAGCTGCCATTCTTCAGCACCCAAATCAAACATTAAATCAAAAACAGATTCATGAACCTCGTCTGGAGTACAGTTTTCTTTATCCACTTTATTGACAACAACACAAGGTTTTTTACCCAGTGCGATTGCTTTTTGCAACACAAAACGCGTTTGAGGCATGGGTCCCTCAAAGGCATCGACAAGAAGTAAAACGCCATCGGCCATATTGAGTACGCGTTCCACCTCTCCACCAAAGTCGGCGTGACCAGGAGTGTCAATAATATTAATTTTAGTATCCTTATAGACCACCGAAACGTTTTTAGACGTGATGGTGATTCCGCGTTCACGCTCCAAATCGTTATTATCTAAAATCAATTCCCCAGTTTTTTCATGGGCTTGAAATAGACTACAATGGTGTAAAATTTTGTCAACCAAAGTAGTCTTACCATGGTCAACGTGCGCAATGATGGCGATATTTTTAATATTCATATCCTGGGTTAAAAGCGGCGCAAAAGTACTGTTATTTAGCCAATAAAGTATTGAGAAGCTATTTTATTTTACGCCCAGCTTAGATAATTCTGCTTCAGGTGGCGGTATATTTAATGTATCTTTACGGCGTAAAAATTTTACTATGGACTTGACCAAGATTCCTAAATTAAAACATACCCAAAGCGACAACTTTTTCTTGTTAGCAGGCCCTTGTGCCATTGAAGGTTATGATATGGCCATGCGCATTGCAGAGTCTATTGTTGCGATCAGTGAAGAATTATCCATCCCCTTTATCTTTAAGGGAAGTTTTAAAAAGGCCAATAGAAGCCGCTTAGACAGTTTTACTGGGATAGGTGATCACGAAGCTTTGAGTATCCTCAAAGCAGTAGGCCAACAATTCGACCTTCCTACAGTTACGGACATTCATCAAGAAAGTGATGCCGCAATGGCTGCTGAATATGTTGATGTGTTACAGATCCCTGCCTTTTTGGTACGCCAAACCGATCTTCTTGTTGCTGCGGCGCAAACCGGCAAGGTGGTTAATCTAAAAAAAGGACAATTCATGAGCCCTGAAAGCATGCATCATGCCGTGACTAAAGTTCAAGAATCGGGGAACGCACAGGTTATGATTACAGACCGCGGAACTATGTTTGGTTATCAGGATTTAGTGGTTGATTTTCGAGGGATACCCACGATGAAATCCTATGCGCCCACCGTGCTGGATGTCACCCATAGCCTTCAACAACCCAATCAAAGCGCTGGCGTTACTGGTGGCCGACCCGAAATGATTGAAACCATTGCCCGTGCAGGCATCGCCACAGGTGTTGACGGCTTATTTATTGAAACGCACTTTAATCCCGCAGAAGCCAAAAGCGACGGCGCCAATATGCTTGATTTAAAAAATTTAGCAGGCCTCATGCGCAGATTAGTGGCTCTTCGTCAAACCGTGAACAAATTCACGGATCTAACGTGATTGGTACGACAGGACGATTTTATTCAGCACTCAGTGCCCCATTACGTAGTTTTGTAAATATTGAAATCGTGGTGTTAGACGCCCCATACTGTCCGTGATTTGGGCTCTAGATAAGATCCCTTCAGCATCGCCATCAAAAAATGAAGGCGCGATTTGCGCTAAAAATTGCTCACCAAATCCGTAACTGGCATCTCTTGGCAATTCACAGGGTAAGTTATCTACGGCCATTACACCAATAGCATTTACCTCCTTAAAATCTACTTCAGTATGTGATTGCGGATGATAACCATAAAAAGGCTCTGCTATGGTCGATGGTCTCAGGGTACAGGCTACAGGCCCGTCAATATCGCAAGAGACATCAGCAACGACTTTAATACGACATCGAGGATCTCGAAGGGCCTCCCGTGTCAAAATGATAGGCGCCCCACTACCATAAAAGTGTCCCGCAACAAACATATCAATAACCTGAGTAAACCGATCAAAATTACCGGCATATCGCTCAGGAAACTGGTAAAATTCAGACCGATCAAAATCCTTGCCTTCCCCATGCTTGTTGTAATCCTCTAGATCCAACATAGCATAACTTGGCCCTAGCTGTTTCTCCTGTAGCAATTCTGAAGGTGACACTTGATTGATTTTTAAATGATCAATAATTTCCTTAGCGCCTAAGGCGACCTTTCCTCTACCGGTGATCAGGGTTTTAAAATTTTCAGGTAAAACAACGTTTTGCAAAGCTTCCTTAACCGCATTATAATCGTATAAATGCTCCACTTTGGGCAAATCAAAAGTTTTCATTTTTTGCCCAAAAAGTCTAAAGCCATTATAGGCCCCTACAATCCCTGCATATCGCCCAAAACCAATTAAGCGACTACCCGAGTCTGATACAAAGGTCTCATGGTCGTATAAGGCAATTTTTTTTGTGCAAATCGCCTGTAAAAGACCTTGATTGTAGGGTTGTTTTTTTATGGTATGACTGAA
>DDCS01000126.1 GCA_002335345.1 Flavobacteriaceae bacterium UBA2000
GGAAAGGCTGTGCTCCACCATTTACGACAAGAAAAATTAGATCCTAGCCAAATGTTAGTGATTACCGATGATCTCAATTTGCCTTTTGGCGCCATTAGACTCAAGGCCAAAGGAAGTGATGGCGGTCATAATGGCCTAAAAGATATTCAGAACGCACTGCAAACCACAGTTTATCCGCGATTTCGTTTTGGAATTAGCAATACCTTCGGCCAAGGACAACAGGTGGATTATGTCTTGGGAAATTGGTCCCCTGAGGAAACCAATTTAATGCCCGAGAGGCTTCAAAAATCCATAGAAATCATTCCTTCATTTGGACTAAGTGGGCTTGCCCAAACGATGAATAGCTTTAATGGAACATAAGATGCAGGTTCATAAACAGGTCCAAGAATTTAACCCAGAACGCGGGAGTGTGATTACCATTGGCACCTTCGACGGGGTCCATTTGGGCCATCGGACCATCCTAAAAAAAGTTGTGAATGAGGCCAGGGTCAGAGACCTAAATGCCGTGCTCCTTACATTTTTTCCGCATCCCAGAATGGTGGTGCAAAAGCAAACCGATTTAAAACTACTCAATACCTTAGATGAGAAAATACAACTCCTCGAAGTCTTGGGGGTTGACCACCTGGTGATTCAACCGTTTACCAAAGAATTTTCGAGGCTGACTGCCGTGGAATACGTGCGCGATCTATTGGTAAATCAACTCAAGGCAAAAAAAATAATTATTGGATATGACCATCGATTTGGACGCAATCGCACAGCTAATATTGACGATTTAAAAGAATTTGGCTTGGTTTACGACTTTGAGGTTGAAGAAATCTCTGCCCAACAAAAGGACGCTGTAGCCATTAGCTCCACAAAAATTCGAAAAGCGCTTGCCTTAGGTGATGTCGATACAGCGAATACGTATCTCGGAGGGGCATATCCCTTAAGCGGTATTGTGATCAAGGGTCAATCCCTAGGTCAAACGTTAGGTTATCCCACCGCAAATTTTGTTGTCGCCGAATCCTATAAATTATTGCCAAAACAAGGCGTTTATCTCAGTTCGGCCGTAATCGATGGACACCCCTATTTTGGCGTAACCAATATCGGGACCAATCCAACCGTCGGCGGCGTTGACCCTCGGGTAGAAACTCATTTTTTGGCGCTCAATGCCGATCTTTACGACCGGCCTTTACAAATTAAGCTCCTGAGTAGAATTCGCGATCAAAAAATCTTCCCTGATTTAAGTGCTTTGAAATCAGCTATTGCCGCGGATATTCAACACGCTACTGGTCTCATTCCAAAATTCAAGAACGGTGTGGTTTAAGCCTGTTGACAATATTGGGCTTGTGCTCTGGCGAATCGTTTTTGGCCTACTCATCGCCCTAGAGTCATTCGGCGCCTTAATCACAGGATGGGTTAAAGAAGTGTTGATCGAGCCTACTTTTACGTTTAGCTTTATTGGTTTTGAGTGGTTGCAGCCGCTGCCCGGATGGGGTATGTACGCCTATTACACTTTAATGGGGCTGAGTGGTTTGGCTATTATGTTCGGTTATCGATATCGCTGGAGTATGCTTCTTTTTGCCCTATTGTGGACCGGGTCTTACCTGATGCAAAAATCAGCCTATAACAATCATTATTATCTATTATGCCTGCTCTCATGGCTCATGGTTTTTCTTCCCGCGGCCAAAGACGTGTCTTGGGACACCCTAAAAACAGGTAAACGAAGCACCCTGATGCCTTTTTGGGTCCTGATTTTGATGATTGGCCAGGTGTGGATTGTCTTCACCTATGCTGCCTTGGCCAAGCTTTACCCCGATTGGCTGGATGGCAAAGTCATTGCCCTATTCATGGAAGGCAAAAAAAGCTATCCGATCATAGGCCCATGGCTCCAAGATGAATTGCTTCAAAAAACACTTATTTGGGGCGGCATATTTTTTGACGCCTTGATCATTCCTGCGCTTCTTTGGCGGCGTACCCGAGTAATCGCCTTTATCCTATCCCTGGGATTTCATTTATTCAATTCCATTGTTTTTCAAATTGGGATATTTCCCTACATGAGTATCGCTTTTGCCTTCTTGTTTTTCTCCCCGCAGACCCTACGTCAAAAATTTGGGCGCTGGATCACCCGCTTTGAAACCCGAGTTCAAAACAAGTTAGACCAAACCCATTGGGTCAAACCGCAAATTCAACACCTCAGCCCGGCAAAACAACCTTGGATTCCGGCACTCATTGTGGTCTATCTCGTGATCCAAGTGCTGCTTCCGCTGCGCCACCATTTAATAAAAGACTCTGTTCTTTGGACCGAAGAAGGCCACCGAATGAGCTGGCGCATGATGCTCAGGGCCCGCAAAGGCATCACGAGCTTTTATGTGATGGAACCAGGAACAGGGGTAAAATCCGTTTATCCTTTGCGCGATTTAGTCACCCAAAAACAACTTAAAATGCTTTCTTCTCATCCAGATTTCATCTGGCAAATGGCACAAAAAATTAAAGCAATAGAGGCCGAAAAAGGACGTGAGGTAGGGGTTTATGTGCGCAGCCGTGTCAGCATTAATGGACGCGAATACAGCCCGTTGATCAGCCCGGAGGTTAATCTGGCCGAGGAGCCCTGGGATCCTTGGAGACACCATGACTGGATATTGCCCAGTCCATTTTGAGCAAAAACGGACAAAGAATCCCGTCCGGGCCTTAAAAGCATCTAATTTTCGCTAAATTTGACCCGCTAAATAAAGCTATAATGTTACAAGTATCCCAGATTCGAGAGCAATACGATCAATCCATTGAGGCCCTAGCAAAAAGAGGGGTTGATGCGCGTGAAGTTTTTGATCGCGTCCTTAAATTGGACGAGCAAAGACGTGCCACACAAGCGCAGTTAGACGAAACCTTAGCACAGTCAAATACATTTTCAAAAGAAATAGGTCAGTTGTTCCAAAATGGCCAGCCGCAAAAGGCCAATATTCTCAAGGAAAAAACGACCCAGTTAAAGGCCCAGTCCAAGGTTTTGCAAGAGCAGCTCAGCGAATTTGCCCAGGCCCTTCAGGAAGTCCTTTGGACGATCCCAAACCTACCCAATGCAATCGTCCCTGCTGGCAGTAGTGATCAAGACAATGAAGTGGTACTTCAGGAGGGCGATATTCCTTCCTTACACGAAGGGGCTTTACCCCACTGGGAATTGGCCAAAATCTATGACCTGATCGATTTTGAGCTTGGCGTAAAAATAACTGGGGCAGGGTTTCCCGTTTATAAGGGCTATGGGGCGCGGTTACAGCGTGCGCTGATCGCTTATTTCTTGGACAAAAATACCAATGCGGGGTATACTGAATACCAGGTGCCGCACTTGGTGAACGAAGCTTCAGGCTTTGGCACAGGACAATTACCCGACAAAGAAGGGCAAATGTATCATGTCACTGGGGATAACCTCTATCTCATCCCCACTGCAGAGGTCCCGGTAACCAATTTATTTCGGGATGTATTACTCAATCAAAGCGATCTTCCTGTATGTTGCACGGGTTATACGCCTTGTTTTAGAAGAGAGGCCGGAAGTTACGGGGCTCATGTGCGCGGGCTCAATCGCCTTCATCAATTTGATAAGGTAGAAATTGTGCGCATAGAACATCCGGACAACAGTTATCAGGCTTTAGACCAAATGGTTGGCCATGTTCAGGAGATCCTTCGTGAATTAAATTTACCGTATCGCATTTTGAGATTGTGTGGGGGGGACCTTGGATTTACTTCTGCCTTAACCTACGACTTTGAAGTGTTTTCTACGGCTCAAGACCGCTGGTTGGAAATCTCCTCTGTATCTAATTTTGAAACTTTCCAGGCGAATCGTCTTAAATTGCGCTTTAAGGACAATGACGGGAACAACAAGCTAGCGCACACACTCAATGGCAGCGCCCTTGCACTGCCCCGTGTGATGGCTGGAATCCTAGAAAATTATCAAACCCCTGATGGAATTAAAATCCCTGAAGTCCTAGTTCCCTATTGCGGATTTGATTTTATTCCGGCCCCCGGGAAGTAAGGTTTTTTGGCTTGAATCCAAGGTCATCTCAAGACATGTGGTATCTTTAAGGCATGAGATTCTGGGCTTACATTTTGCCAATAATGTTGTTTTGTGCCCCAATTTGGGCACAAAAAGAGGCTCTGGCCGAAAATTACTTTGAACAAGGAGCCTATGATAAAGCCTTGAGCCTATATCAGCGTTTGGTTGAAGAGCAACCGCGTCAACCAAAATACGTGCTTGGACTCGTGAACACTTATCAGGAACTGAGTCAATTTGATGAGGCTGAAAATCTGCTCAAATCGAGACTTCGCGAGCCTCGAATTTATCCCCTTTACTATATTGCCCTGGCAAACAATTTTAACAGGCAACGTCAAATAGACTCTGCACAATTCTATATCGACAAGGCCCTTGATTACACCTTTGAGCAGCCCAATTATACCGTTTCTATGGGCAAAGCACTAACTGATCTAAGTCTATTGGGTGCCGCGAAAATCCTTTATCAGGGGGTCATGCAGCGCTATCCTGAAAAGGATTTCAATTTACAACTTGCACGCGTCTACGGGGAGCTTGGCGCGCTGGAACCCATGTTCGAAACGTATTTAACCTTGATGGAATCCACACCAAGATTTATACCCAGTATCCAACGCTATCTTGAGACCTATATCACTGAAGACCCCTTAAATCCCGGCAATATTGAATTAAAGACCGCATTAATTAAACGCTTATCCCAGGGGCAAGAACCGCTTTACAACAGTCTATTGAGTTGGCTTTTTGCCCAGCAAAAAGAATACGGCAAGGCCTTTATTCAAGAAAAAGCCATTTTTATGCGCAGTCCTGGCGACTTGACCGGAATTAAACAATTGGGCTATGCCGCCTTGAATGATCAGCAGCCGATTATGGCCAAAACCATTTTTAGCTTTGTTTTAGAAACGGCCGTGGACCCTAGAGAGCGTCTTGCGGCCCATTTGGAGATTTTACGCCTGGATAGAAGCATGAAACAGCGCCCGGCCCAAGAAATTGAACTGAGCTATACTGAATTAATTCAGCAATACCAGGCCTTTGACCTGACCCAACTCAACTTAGATTACGCCCACTTCCTTGCCTTTGACCTGGATCAATCCCAGAAGGCCATCGACCTGTTGGACACGGCCGCAGAACGGGCCGAAAAATCATATGCCGAAGGACGGCTGCGTTTATTGCTCGGCGATATCTTGGTTTTTAATGAGCAATACAATCAAGCCCTCGTGAATTATGCCCTAGTTCAAAGTGTGCTCAAAGATGATGACTTGGCTCAAGAAGCTAAATTCAAGGAAGCCCAAACAAGTTATTTTCGAGGGGATTTTGAATGGGCCCAAACCCAATTAAAAGTCTTGAAATCTTCGACGGCTCAAAAAATGTCCAATGACGCCATAGCCCTACATGTTTTGATCAACGAAAACACCCTGGAAGACTCCACGCAAATTGCCTTAAAAAAGTTTGCCGGTGCCCAGTTACTCATGCATCAAAAAAAATATTCCAGCGCAATCGAAGCCTTGAATACATTGCAGCTGCAGGAGCCAATGGATCGACTGGCCGATGATATTCTTCATAACTTAGGGAGCCTCTATCGGCTCACGCAAGCCCCTGAACTGGCCAAAGTCCAATGGGAAACTTTAATTCGTGAATACCCCGATAGTGTCTATATCGATGATGCCCTTTTTGCCTTGTCAGAGTTAATGCTTTTGGAATTTAAGGCCCCTGAACAAGCCCAAAACTATCTAGAAGAGATCATCTTTAACCACGCCGATAGTATCTATTTTATCGATGCGCAAAAACAATATCGAAAACTACGTGGAGACCAAATCAATTAATTTGACGCAAAACCGTAAAGCCTGTGTACATTTATAACGTTACCATAACCCTAGAACCCGAAATAGAAACTCATTGGCTTGAGTGGATGCAGCAAGTGCATATTCCAGAGATGATCCAAACTGGTAAATTCTCAGGGGCCCTGATGACAAGGGTCATTACTGATCAAGACTTAGGCGGTCCGACTTATTCAGTTCAATACCGCTGTAAAAGCAAAGAAATACTGCAAGACTATTATCGCGAAGATGCCGAAAAATTAAGAGCACGAAGCGCCCGATTTGCGGGCAAATTTATTGCCTTTCGCACCGAACTCGATGTGATCCAAGAATTCTCATGAGTGTACGTCCTAAAAAACATCTCGGTCAACATTTCCTCAAGGATCGCAGTATCGCCCAACGCATCGCGGAATTACTCACTGGTGTTGGCTACGAACATTTATTAGAAATCGGCCCTGGTACTGGGGTGTTAACACAATATTTAATCAATAAACCATGGCAACTTATCGCCCTTGATTTAGATCAAGAATCTATTGATTATCTTAACGAGTATTACACGCCAAGTGAACTTACCGTTCGCTACGGGGATGTCTTAAAGGACGATTTTACGGATTTATTTGGTGTGAATCCTTTTGCCATAGTCGGTAATTTCCCTTATAACATCTCCTCGCAAATTGTATTTAAAACCATTGAATGGCGGCACCAAATCCCGGAGTTTTGTGGTATGTTTCAAAAGGAAGTAGCCCAGCGCATCTGTGCCGCGCCTGGAAGCAAAACCTACGGTATACTTTCTGTGTTAACCCAGGCTTATTACAAAGCCGAGTACCAATTTACCGTTCCGCCCGGGGTTTTTCATCCGCCCCCAAAGGTCGATTCTGGAGTCTTACGCCTTACGCGGCATGATGATCTGGAGCTTCCTTGTGATGAGGCTTTGTTTTTTAAAGTCGTGAAAACCAGTTTTCAACAGCGTCGTAAAACCCTGCGTAACAGCTTAAAAATATTCAATATCTCTCAAAAACTCGAAGAAGATAGTATCTTTGCGAGGCGTCCGGAGCAATTGTCTGTTGCGGAATTCATTACGCTCACCCAAAAAATGGAAAGCGATGGCATTTCAACTCACTCCTGAATTCTTAGAGAACGTCGAGCAGTTGGTCGCGCAAAAAAAGCGCAAAGCCATACGTGACCTTATGGGAGAGTTTCACTTCGCCGATCTTGCCGAAGTGCTCGATGCCCTTGAAACCGAGCAAGCGACTTATCTCGTAAAATCCCTTGAAAGCGATGTTACCTCAGAGGCGCTCATGGAGCTCGATGACGACGTTCGTGAAAAAATTCTGGGTCGTCTTTCCCCAAATGAAATCGCCAGGGAACTTGAAGAAATGGATACCGATGATGCTGCCGATGTCGTGTCGGAGCTCGATATTGCAATCCAGCAAAAGGTAATCGACCGAATTGAGGACGAAGAGCACGCAGCAGATATTGTTGAACTCTTAAAATATGACGAGGATACCGCAGGGGGGCTTATGGCCAAGGAATTAGTTCGGGTCAAAGACACATGGACCACAGCGGGCTGTATCCGAGAGATGCGTCGGCAAGCGAAAAATGTAACCCGGGTTCATTCCATTTATGTCGTCGACAAAGCTGGGGTACTCAAAGGTCGTTTGTCTTTAAAGGATCTGTTGACCGCACCAGAACGTGCCCGAATTGCCGATATCTATATCCCAAAGGTTGATTTTGTTACCGATAACACCGAAGGCGAAGAGGTGGCCCGAATTATGCAGAAATATGACCTAGAGGCCATTCCTGTGGTTAATAATGCTGGGGTATTGTTGGGGCGTGTAACCATTGACGATATCGTCGATTTTATTCGGGAAGAAGCCGAAAAAGATTATCAAATGGCTGCGGGTATTAGTGGCGATGTTGAGGCTGATGACAGTCTAGGAAAATTGACCAAAGCCCGTTTACCCTGGCTGCTTATCGGCATGTTTGGGGGTATTGGCGCTGCCAGCATTATCGATGGATTCGGAACCATTTTAACTGATTTTCCTAATTTATTTTTGTTTGTCCCCTTAATTCAAGCCACTGCCGGAAATGTCGGGGTTCAGTCCAGTGCTATCGTTGTTCAGGGTTTGGCCAACGACACCCTTAAAGGAAATATCACGGGGCGCCTCTTAAAAGAAACTGCTTTGGCCCTAATTAATGGCCTGAGTATCGCGTTAATTGTACTGATTTTAAGTCACTTATTTTTTAATACGACTTATCTTGAGTCCATCAGCATTGGTTTAGCTGTAGTTGTCGTCATTTTAATCGCAGCCCTGGTAGGCACCTTTGTTCCCATGCTCCTGGATAAAAAAGGCATTGATCCGGCGGTGGCTACAGGGCCCTTTATTACCACAAGTAATGATGTTTTTGGCATCCTTATTTACTTCTTGATTGCAAAACTCATCTTAGGCATTTAGATACAGTACATGAAAATTCTTCATATTGATCAAAATCATCCCGTATTATGGTCAGAGCTCAGTGTTCTTGGTTATAAAAATACCCAGGGATATTCGCTCACCCGAGAAGAAGTTTTATCGATTATTGAATCGTATGATGGGGTCGTGATTCGCAGCAGAATTTTAATTGACCGTGCGTTCTTAGACGCCGCAAAACAGCTCAAATTTATCGCCCGCGTTGGGGCAGGCCTCGACGCAATCGACACGGACTATGCCGCGGAAAAAGGAGTGCTTCTCATTAGCGCCCCCGAGGGGAACAGTAGCGCCGTCGGCGAACACGCCTTAGGCCTATTGTTGAATTTACTCAACAATATAAATCGTGCAGATCGCGAACTACGACAGGGCCTTTGGCGGCGCGAACCCAACCGAGGTCATGAACTCTCAGGCCACACGGTAGGGATTATTGGCTACGGCCATATGGGTAAAGCATTTGCAAAAACCCTGCGCGGATTCGATTGCCCCGTTATCTGTTACGATATCAAACCCGAAGTCGGTGACCAAAACGCCCATCAAGTAACCCTAGAGCAGTTTTTTGCCCAAGCACAAGTGGTGAGCCTACACACCCCTTTGACCCCGGAAACAGAATTTATGATTAATGCAGAATTCATCGAGAAATTCGCTCACAATATTTACCTGATCAATACCGCTCGAGGGCGCTCAGTGGTGACTCAAGATCTCGTAGCGGCTTTAGAGCGCGGCAAAGTACTTGGGGCAGGGCTCGATGTTTTGGAATATGAGCATAGCTCTTTTGAAAAACTCCA
>DDCS01000125.1 GCA_002335345.1 Flavobacteriaceae bacterium UBA2000
GCAGATCCAATATTTCAGCGTAAACGCGCCATTGAAGTTCGCCTAGAACAAGAACGCCCTGAGCACTATCAGAGTAAGTATTCTATGGTCACCTTCAACCCTGAGCTCAGTTATCACCAAGCGATGACCCGAGGACGTGCTCAAGATAAAGCCATTGAGCAATTGCTGCGCCAAAATAAATTAAATGAATCCCAAGAACTGGACGATCAGCTCAATTTAATTGACCAGCGGACCCAGAACCTGCTCTCGCAAATAGAACAAAACAATTAAACTGTAGTATATGGCACAGACCAATAATAAACTAATCGATGGAAAAGCCACCCCAAGAGGGGCTTATCCACATATCAAACGGGTCGGTGATTACTTGTACCTCTCGGGGACCAGTGCCCGCAAACCAGACAATACCATCGCGGGAGCCCAGAAAGTTGATGCTATGGGCACCATGCGCCTGGACATAAAAGAACAAACCGCTGCGGTATTAGACAACATTAAGGACTATCTCCGTGCAGAGGGTGCGGGGCTCGAAGATTTAGTCGACCTAACGACTTTTTTGGTCAACATGAATGACTTTGCAGGGTACAATGAAGTTTATGCTCAGTATTTTAAGGCCGAGTCTGGCCCGGCACGCACTACCGTGGCCGTGCATCAATTACCCAATCCTTTGCTGCTCATTGAAATAAAAGCTACGGCCTACAAACCCCTTCAATAATGACAAAGGTTCTGAATTACATCAACGGTCAATTTCAACCCGCGTTCAGTGGAGCGACCTTAGAGAACATTGAACCCGCAACCGGAGTCCCATACGGGAGTCTCCCTCAGAGCGATGCCCAAGATATAGAACAGGCGTATGCCGCGGCAAAACAAGCATTTGGCCCCTGGCGGCACACCACCCTGGAGCAGCGCAGTGCCATTTTATATCGCATCGCAGACCTTATCGAAAAGAATTTAGAAGAACTCGCCCAGGCCGAATCCCGCGACAGCGGAAAACCATTGTCATTGGCTAAAACTGTGGACATCCCCCGAGCGTCGAGTAATTTTCGGTTTTTTGCTCATGCCTTGACCCAATTTTCCAGTGAAGCGCATGAAAGCGTGGGCAAGAACAGCATTAATTTTACTTTGAGACACCCTATTGGTGTGGTGGGATGTATCTCGCCGTGGAATCTTCCCCTCTATCTTTTTACTTGGAAAATTGCCCCGGCCTTAGCCGCTGGCAACACAGTGGTGGCAAAACCAAGCGAACTCACCCCGGTTACCGCTTTTTTACTGGCCGAGCTTTGTCAAAAAGCAGGGCTTCCTGCGGGCGTACTGAATATTGTAAACGGAACAGGGTCCAGTGCGGGGCAAGCCATCGTCGCACACCCCAATATCAAGGCCATCTCATTTACTGGAGGCACGGCTACCGGAGCACATATCGCCCGAGTCGCGGCCCCTATGTTTAAAAAATTATCGCTTGAACTCGGGGGGAAAAATCCCAATATCATTTTCTCGGATTGTGCTTATGATCGCATGTTAGAGACCACGATAAAATCTTCTTTTGCAAATCAGGGTCAAATTTGTCTATGCGGAAGCCGCATTTTTGTGGAACGCCCTCTTTATGATCGGTTTAAAAGAGATTTCGTGAGCCGGGTTGCGGAACTTCGTGTGGGGCCACCAAGCGAGGACGTAGATTTAGGAGCCCTCATCTCAAAAGATCACCAACAAAAAATATTAGATTATATCGCCTTGGCCCAAAAAGAAGGAGGAACTCTTCTAACGGGAGGACAAGAGGCCAAAATAGAAGAACACCCCCAGGGTTATTATCTGCAGCCAACTGTAATCGAAGTTAATGATCATTTATGCCGTGTGAATCAGGAAGAAATTTTTGGACCAGTAGTGACCTTAATGCCTTTTGACCATGAGGAAGAAGTAATTGAGATGGCCAATAGCGTAACCTATGGTCTTTCGGCTAGTTTATGGACCTCGAATTTAGATCGTTCCATGCGCTTTGGACAACAACTTGAGTCAGGAATTGTATGGGTCAATACATGGCTTAATCGAGATCTACGCACCCCTTTTGGTGGCGTTAAGTCAAGTGGCGTTGGGCGTGAGGGCGGATTTGAAGCTTTGCGCTTTTTTACAGAACCCAAAAATATCTGTATCAGTTACGCCCCGAAAATTTAATCATATCAACATTTAAACCCATTGGTTTCATAAGAAACAGCGTTATCAATAATTTTAAACATGGAATTAAGACTCAACGGAAAAACAGCTTTAGTGTGCGGTAGTACCGCCGGAATCGGTAAGGCTACTGCAATCGAGCTGGCCAGCCTTGGCGCAAATATTGTCCTTCTGGCACGCAATCCAGAAAAGCTCAAGCAAACATTGGACGCATTGCCGAGAGAATTAAATCAGACTCACGATTTTATGGCCGTTGACTTTAGGGATACGCATGCCTTTAAATCCACCGTGGAGGCTCTTGTTAAAAAGCACCAAATTCACTTATTGATCAACAATACCGGTGGTCCTGC
>DDCS01000142.1 GCA_002335345.1 Flavobacteriaceae bacterium UBA2000
CCAAAGACTTCACTATCAGTTAATGGACGCTCAAGTTTTTTTGATAAATCATCTAAGTAGAGCACCTCTTCATCACTCAGGGCAAGACCTTCACTGATGTTGTAGGCCGCAATATCGGTAATCTCCTTAATTGCTTCAGGGGTAATCTCAAGTTTAAAGATATTTTGGGTCAACCCATCAAATACTTGAGAAAGCATAGGGTCAATTTTTTCTTCTTGTTTAAGGGGCCAATATTGTTCAATACGCGTAATTCCCACGACCCCCATATTTTGCGTTATTTCAACGGCATTGGTACTCCATGGCGTGACCATAGCCGCCCGTGGCCCAACAAACGTACCATTGATTTGTTCCGATGGGATCTGAGGTAAATTTCCAAATAACCAAGTCAATTTTTCGGTAGTTGAGGCATCGAGTGTTTGCGATGATGAAACGGCAAAAATGGTCTGCTCTGTATGGCCAAAAAAGAAAATCATGAAGACGTAATTAAAGCGACAAATTTAGGCAATTTTCGTGGTGCCTGACCCAAGAGATATAAACTGATTTTGTCTACTTTGTTCATAACCTTAACTCTGTATTTCAACAATTCCTTAATCAAGTTTTTATCTTTACCCACCTTTTTTAATTAACAATCATGAATTTACGTTTATTTATTGCAACAGTACTTACATTGAGCTTAATTCAGGTAGAAGCACAAAACATTGAGCGTGCTTCTTCTGTGGCCTATGGTCAATTCGTTCGAAAAACGATGCCCCTGCGTGATTTTCCCACGGTTACTCCTCAGGAGTACCGCATCAATGAGATTACGATAGTCGAAAACAATCTTCGGGCAAATGAAAAAGTCAATCAACAGGCTTATCCTCAAGATGGCGTGGATCCTTTGCGCCAGCGTGATTTTGGAGGAATCGCCCGTATGCCAATCGAAGAGAATTTTGATGGGCTAAACAATAACGAAGGGGGCGGTTTTACCCCTCCAGACCCTTCAGGTGCGGCAGGCCCAAACCACTACCTCAACGCGGTTAACGTGGCGATCAAGATTTTTGACAAACAGGGAAATACTTTGGCGGGACCGACCATGCTCGGAACATTTTTAGGTTCACCGAGTAATTCAGGAGACCCGATTATCCTTTATGATCATCTGGCCGATCGTTATTTTGTCAGTGAGTTCGGTACGGGAAATTCTTTTTTAGTTGGTGTGTCGGATTCGTCTGATCCAACGGGGGCTTATAATGTTTACCAGTTTAATTTGGACGCCTTTCCAGATTACCCTCATTACAGTGTATGGCATGATGGTTATTATGTAACCGCTAACAAATTTTCAGGGAACACGACTTATGTTATGGACCGCGCGGCGATGATTGCCGGAGACCCGAATCCTGCAATTGTTGGTTTCAATTTACCGGGTGTTGTCAATAATAACAATACAGTTTTTAGTCCTGAACCTGCTAATTTAACCGGGGTTGATTTTCCTCCAGGAGCGCCCGGTTATATTGTTTATCTCCAAGACGATGGATGGGGCGGCGGAATTGCCAATGACCATTTAAAAGTTTGGGAGATTACTATGGATTGGAATAATCCGTCGAACTCTAGTATTTCGCAGCCTTTTGAAATTCCTACAGATCCTTTTGATTCAGTATTTGCGCCGTTTGGGACCGGTGATGTGGCACAACCTGGGACCAATCAAAAAATAGATATGATCGGGGGGATTATTTCATATGCTGCGAACTATCGTAGTTTCGGAGGTCATAATTCTTGGGTCATAACCTTTAACGTTGATGTCGATGGTAATGATACTTCAGGGATTCGCTGGGTCGAATTACGCAATTCAGGAATTGGCCCCTGGTCTTTATACCAAGAGGGTACTTATGCGCCTGCTGATGGGCACAGTCGCTTTATGGGCAGTGCCGCCATGGATGCTGCGGGTAATATCGGGATGGGATTCAATATTGCCAGCGCCACGCTGCCTGCAGGGATTAAATATACAGGACGTTATGATGGAGATCCATTAGGACAGATGACTGTCGCTGAGGCTTCGATTGTAGAAGGAATTGGAGTGCAGACGTTTTCCAATCGTTTCGGAGATTATTCTCATTTAACCATGGATCCTGATAACTTTACCTTCTGGCACACTGCAGAATACTTTACGGCGAATAACGCTTGGCGCTCTAGAGTTGCGGCATTTACGCTCTCTAGTGGTTTTAACGCCGATATTGGAGTAAGTAATATCAGTCAGCCAAATAATGGATTGTTAACGGCAAATGAGACCGTTGAGGTCTCTATTCGCAACTTTGGACTTAGTGCCCAAAGTAATTTTCCAGTCGAACTCTATCTCGACGGTAATTTAGTAGCGACCGAGACTTTTACAGGGACCATTAATTCAAATGAGGCTTTGCCATTTACCTTTGCACAAACCGTAGATTTATCCAATGCCGGGCAGACTTATACTTTGGAGGCCAAAACGAATCTTACGGGAGACGAGTTTGCCGCGAATGATGAATACATTAAAGAAGTACGTCATCTTTTGGCGAGCGATGTTGGCGTGTCGGAGATTACAGCGCCGAGCTCTGGATCAGGTTTAGGCTTAGAGACTTCGACGGTAACTCTGGAGAATTTTGGGGCTTTGACGCAAGCCAATTTTGACGTGACCTACACGGTCAATGGTGGCGCTCCGGTAACGGAAACCTATACAGGTACTTTGGATAGTCAGCAAAGCGTGAATTTTAGCTTTACACAACAACTTGA
>DDCS01000176.1:0-408 GCA_002335345.1 Flavobacteriaceae bacterium UBA2000
AGAACCTTGATGTATAACATTCATGAGCTGTGTTGGGATCAGCAGCTCCTGTCGATTCTGAAGGTTCCTGAGTTATTGCTGCCTGAAGTCAAGTCCTCTTCTGAGGTGGTCGGTCATACCAATGAACAAATATTGGGGGCGAGTATTCCTATTGCTGGGGTAGCTGGAGATCAGCAATCAGCGCTATTTGGGCAACTTTGCTTAGAACCGGGAACGGTTAAGAACACTTATGGCACCGGCTGTTTTTGTATCATGAATACAGGGAACAAGCCCGTAGTTTCAAAAAATAAAATGCTCACGACGATCGCCTGGCAGATAGATGGAAAAGTAACCTACGCGATAGAAGGGAGTGTTTTCACCGCAGGAGCCCTGGTCCAATGGTTGCGCGATCAATTGCACATGATCGAA
>DDCS01000176.1:424-3793 GCA_002335345.1 Flavobacteriaceae bacterium UBA2000
TAACCTTTATCCCGGCACTCTCTGGACTCGGAGCCCCCTATTGGGATCCTTACGCCACAGGGACTATTTTTGGCATCACGCGAGGCACCTCCAAAGGCCACATTGCTCGGGCGGCTCTTGAGGCTATTGCCCTGAGATCTCGGGATATTATTTTAGAAATGCAAAAAGACGCGGGGGTTGATTTTAAAACCTTAAAGGTCGATGGTGGGGCGAGCAATAACGATTTACTGATGCAAATTCAGTCCGATGTTTTAGGGGCAGAGGTGATTCGCCCTAAAGAGACAGAGACCACGGCCCTTGGGGCTGCCTTTCTCGCGGGTCTAGCCGTGGGTGTTTGGCCATCAATACAAGCCTTGGAAGCCATGTGGCAGAGTGACCGAGTGTTTACCCCGGCCACCAATGAATCAACCAAGGAGATCATTAATTTATGGCATGAGCGCATCAACAGAATTTTATCTTAAATGAAATGATAAGAATGACCACTATTGCTCATGAAACAATAAGGACCAAAGTCCAGACCAAACAACGATCAGGATAATGCGACGATCCGTCCATATAGAGCGCGTAAAATCACGGAGCCAATGGGATGTAGTCATTATTGGCGGAGGGGCCAGTGGACTTGGCATTGCCGTAGATGCTGCAAATCGCGGATACAGGACACTGCTTTTAGAACGCCATGATTTTGCCAAGGGCACCTCGTCACGAAGTACAAAACTCGTGCATGGCGGCGTTCGCTACCTACAAAACGGGGATGTCTCTTTGGTCATTGAGGCCCTTAAAGAGCGGGGGATAATGAAACAAAACGCCCCGCATTTAGTGCGGGAAATGAGTTTTGTCATCCCCATTTATTCCTGGTGGAATGGCCCATTCTACAGCGTTGGACTCAAGATTTACGATATGATGGCCGGAGATCTTGGTTTGGGTAAATCCCAATGGTTGAGCAAAGAAGAAACGACGGCAATGATTCAAAATGTGAATCAAGCCGAATTACGCGGTGGGGTTGTCTATCACGATGGACAATTTGACGACGCCCGAATGGCGATCACCCTCGCTTTGACCGCTGATTCGCTCTCGGCAAGTCTCTTAAATTACGCCGAAGTTACCGGTTTAACTAAGCACAATGGACTTGTGAATGGAGTCACATTTCAGGATACATTGACCGGAGAAAATCATGAGATTTCCGCCTCAGTGGTGATTAACGCCACAGGAGTCTTTGGTGATTCAATCATGAAAATGGATGATGTAAATGCTGAGCCAAGGATTACTCCGAGCCAGGGAATCCATTTGGTCTTGGATCGTTCTTTTTTAAGGGGCAATCATGCCATTATGATTCCACAGACTTCCGATGGCCGGGTGCTCTTCGCGGTACCCTGGCATAATCATGTAATTCTGGGCACAACGGACACCCTTATTGAGGCACCTCTTTCAGAGCCTCAAGCCCTGGATCACGAAATCGACTTCGTTTTAAGTAACGCGGCGCAATACATGCACAAAAAACCTAGGCGCAATGATGTCAAAAGTGTATTTGCCGGATTGCGTCCGTTGGCTGCTAGTGCGGCTAAGGAGGGCAAAACCAAGGAAATCTCTAGACACCATAAGGTTCACGTAGGCACGAGCGGACTCGTAAGCGTATTGGGCGGTAAATGGACTACTTACCGCAAAATGGCAGAAGACACCGTGAATGCCGCGGCTATGGTGGGCGGCTTACCGACGAAAAAATGTAAAACCCGAAAGCTTAAACTCTTTGGCCATGAGTCGGGATTAGCTTTTGAGGATCCGCTACACGTTTATGGCTCAGAACGGAGCGCGGTGTTAAATCAAGGCCCCGAAATTCACAACAAATCATTGAGCGATAAGTATTACATTAGTAAGAATCAAATTCTGTATGGGATAAGGCAAGAAATGGCCATGCGTCTTGAAGATATCGTTGCACGAAGGGTCAGAGGTATGTTTTTAGACGCTAAAGAAACACGGCGATTGCTCCCCGAAATCGCTCAAATTATGGCAGAGGAACTCAAAAAGGATTCCGACTGGATAAAAAATGAAATCAATCAAACCAAAAAAATTTTAAACACCTATACACTATGACAAATCCGTATATCGCCGAATTTATTGGCACGGCCATATTACTCCTGCTTGGGATGGGTGTGGTGGCTAATGTGAACTTGAAAAAAACAATTGGCTCGGGTCAAACCCCCTGGGTATTGATTACCAGTGCATGGGGATTTGCTGTATTTGTAGCCGTTTTTATTACCGGACAATTTAGTGGAGCACACCTAAATCCAGCGGTAACTTTGGGCCTTGCCGTGGCGGGAAAGTTCGCTTGGCAAATGGCCGCAGGCTATATTTTAGCGCAAGTTCTAGGGGCTATGGCCGGAAGTTGGCTGGCCTACATACTTTATATTGACCATTATAGAGCTACTGAAGATGTCGATGCGGTACGCAGTACATTTTGTACGGGGCCGGCCGTGAGGAATTATAAAAACAACCTCTTTAGCGAGGCCATAGGGACATTTATGCTGGTTTTTGGGGTCTTGTTTATTGCTGGACCCAGTATGTCCATTGATGGGACTGAGGTGACCAATTTTGGCATCGGTTCGCTCGATGCCTTACCCGTGGGCATCCTCGTTTGGGTCATTGGTATGGGTCTGGGTGGAACTACGGGCTATGCCATAAACCCTGCCCGTGATTTTGGTCCGCGTTTGGTACATCACCTAATTCCTATGCGACAAAAAAATTCCGATTGGCCCTATGCCTGGATTCCCGTTTTAGGACCGTTTATTGGAGGTGCGGTCGCGGGGGTATTATATTTGCTTCTAACTGCCAGCTAGCGGACTGCCAAAAATACCAACTGCGAGTTCTGCCCAAATCAACAAAAAGACTAAAATGAGGGTAAAGAGATAAGTCCATTTTTTAGCACTTTTGTTGAACCGCTTTAAAATAAAATGAGCGCCGATTCCCAGGCTCAATAACAACCCCCCCATAACAAGATAATCAAACCATGTCCAATTAACTTGGGAGCTCAAAAAAGTGCCCATTAAAGGAAATATAAGTAACAATAGGGGGTGATAGAATTTGAATTGATAGGCCCTAAGCATAATCGAAATAAAATTAGGTTATGCGCAAACATAAAAAAAATCAAAATTCGATTAACGGTACTTAAGAATATTTTAGGATATTGAGATAAAATGCCATCAACATCTCTCTGTATATTGTATGTTATTTAATACAGAATTCAGTTGACTTAAATATTTTTTTGTATTTTTTCCAGAACTTCCAATAAAATAAAGCCCGCTGAAGGCTCAGTTCTGTTTTAATTTTTATTGAATTAGCCTGCTTGGGCCAACATCTCTTATATGAAACCAACTT
>DDCS01000012.1 GCA_002335345.1 Flavobacteriaceae bacterium UBA2000
GAAATTAAATCAGTCCTGAGCCAAAACCTAGGGCAACGAGGATGAGCATAATGGCGACTATCGTTTGTAGTCTTTTCAAGGTTACTTTTTTCAACAGTCTATTGCCAAAGAATGAACCAGTGATTCCGGCAAGAGTGGCACAGATCACTAAATTTAGATTATCTATCAGACCGGCTTGTGAAAAGCGGGTTGCATAAATACTAAGACGTGTGAAATCTACAAATGTCGAGACCACCACTGCCGTTCCTATGAATGCCTCCTTTGAAAGCCCTGACTTAATCAAAAAGGCACTACGCAAGGCCCCCTGATTTCCAGATAGCCCGCCAAAAAATCCACTCAAAATACCCCCAATAGGCAATTTATTTTTGTCAAAAGTCAATTCTCGAAAAAATGGGATGAGGTCCATACTGGCAAAAATGATTAAGAGAATCGATATGATAAATTTTACAGTGGATACTTCGATTAGGCTCTCGCCAAGTGAATAGGTAAATAGGGCTGGGGCATCTGCAATGTTGATTAAGATTATAGAACCAACCATGGCCGCGATTACTGCTGGAAGCCCAAATTTCAATAAAGCCTCCCGATTTGCATTACGGCCGACCAAGATGATTTTAAAAATATTGTTGAAAAAATGGACTACCCCGGTTAATGCTATGGAAAGCTCAACAGGAAAGAAAAACATAAACACAGGGGTGAGGATGGTGCCTAACCCAAATCCAGAAAAAAAGGTCAATATGGCAACTAAAAATGCAACGATTGAAATAACAATGATTTCCATAATAGGAGTAAGTTAAAAGCATTCAGTTCAGTGCCTTCAATGTGTATTGCACGATAGGCCTTTATTATTCTTAACGAATATACGGGGATCATTAAAATACCCAAAATGAAAAATACTTGGTTGAATAGGGGATTCCTCAATGAATTGGATCTAAAGGATTTTGTCTGAGAATCAAACAAATTTCCTCGCCCGTGTCCGCAGAACTTGGCTCGGTGAATAATTTAAAATTATTTTTTTTGTAGAAGTTAGCCAGCGCGGGCTCTTCGATGGTCAGCCAAAAATTGTGTTTTGGGTAGTGTGCCTGTAAGCCTAAAAACCAATTAGAGGCGCATCCTTTCCCCCGAAATTCGGGCATAGTGTAGACATAACCAATGTACGAATAGCCCTTGAGTTGAGTCTTTAAGGTTTTTTCGCAAGGGGTTAGCTTTGGCAGTTGCGTATGAAAAACGATGCCGATCGTTACTAAAGTCCCGGGACCATTGCCGTCATATAACCCAAATACTTTTGACGATTTTGATAGGCGGGACCATTGCGGCAATAATTCATTCTGCCAATCTATCGGCAAGAAACCAAAAAATTCCTGCGCTGGATTATGAATTTCTTGAAAGCTCATAAAATCATTAAAGTAAACCCCAAGAAAGGAGTTTGTCTGAATCTTCAGCCCATCGGTTGCCAATATCATTACGATAATAACTATTATTAATAATAATATTAGCGATCCTGTTATACATATTCTTTTGGGCTTCTTTCATCGTTAACCCCGTCCCGACAATAAGTAGAACTATTCCAGAGTTTCCTGTAATCAGCCACTGGCCATTAATGTTTTTGACTTGTATCGGGTGGATTCCTTCACGATTCGGTGTCTTGAACAAGACCACAGAATCTTTAGAAAAAATTTCAAAGCTTTTTTTATCGTCAAATGGGAAGGGAGGGACAACCATATAGGCGCCCACTTGAAAGCCTTTTTTAACCTTCATATTAACCTCTTCGCCTTGTGCTATTTTTAACAGTAAGTTGCCGAAGTTTTCTGTTATCCCTTCCAGTTGAATATTGATTTGCGGATAACCAAAGCGCGAGGTAAATTCCAATGGATAAATTCCATTACCATTGACAATAGTATTGATGTCGATATGACCCACAAAATTATGTGAGGCCAAGGTTTGCTCCATTTTAAGTAAGGTTCTCTCAAATATGGGCGATTTTTCTGACCAAAACATGCTTGTCCCCATTTCACCTGTTGACACACCGAGTTCGTTTGGGAATAGCTTTTTATGCTCAAAACTTACGTTAATGGGCCTAACAAAATTATGGCCGTTAAAAAATCCTGATATCGCCACTTCCACCCCTTTTACTCGTCGCTGGATTTGAAATACACCAAAGGTCGCCCCCCAAGTTTTTTGATAGGCTTCTAGCATTTTGATGACATCATGTCCTTGATCATCTTTTCCCACAAATAAGAGTTGTTTGTATTCCTGGGTTTCGCCGCAGGGTTTGATAACATAGCAATCAGGATGTGCACGAATATATTCTATCGCCTCTGGAAAATTTGTAAACTCTTTAGAAGGAATGGTCTTTATTTTGTGTTTGATCAGTTCAAGGTGCCCAAAGTTTCGATCGAGTTCTAGTTGGTCGGTATAAGTTGACCCCCCAAAGACTAATTTACCTTGTTTACGGAGCTGGTCTGCCTGAACACCAAAACCAGTATAATCAAAAACGATGACATCGGCCCAGTCTGTGTACTTCTGCCACTGATTTGTTTTACGGACGAATCCGAAACCAATCTCTTTTGAATCTCGGTCTTGAATAGACATCAGGACTTCATGTTGTTCATTTTTCAAACGATAAGCGATGTCAAGTGAATCTCCCCATTTGGAGACGATAAGGAACTTGAGTCCTTTTTTTTGTGTCATAACGTAAGGGTTAGGTCATTGTGCGTATTCAATCCAAGATGAGTATTCATATCGGCGCGCGAATTAACGAAAAAAACCAATACGTCCATCATATTTTACCGGGAACAGTTAAGTGAAAAATAGAATGGGGGCATCAATGGATTCTCCCAGGTTTACTGGAATGATAATTACGGATAATTATAGAGCTGGTGACGACTAAAAAATGGTCAATAATATCGACTAAAAGCAATTAAAATCGACAAAAGACAAAAATTTTTAATTTTTTTCAATTTTTTTTAATGGCTGAGAACTGTCATTTATATTACTTTTAAAGAACTGATAAACAACGAGTTAACCTTATTTTGACTGAAATGAGTAAATTTAAAAAATGCCCTATTTCATCGATGAAATGCAAATAATTCGGATAAAGTGTTGCGTGATTCAAAAATGTGCGTATCTTTGTCATGAATCAAGCCCCAAATTTGATTTACCCCGAATAAAACAAAGATCATGAAACCAGTAACCTACATCTTATTAGCCTTAACCTTAGGCCTTACTTCTTGCTCAAAAGAAGAACTTGTTGAAACACAATCTCCAATAGAATTCACTATCGATTTAGACCTGGCTCAAGAGACCGATACTCAAATGGCTAGTGAGATTCTATTTTATGTTAACGAGTACAGAGGTACTATAGGACTAGAGCCAATTATCATGGACAGAACCTACGCTTCTGCTTATGCTGTTGAGCACACTAAGTATATGATCCAACAAAACAAAATTAGCCACGAC
>DDCS01000073.1 GCA_002335345.1 Flavobacteriaceae bacterium UBA2000
ACCGGCCGCAACAATATATTTTGCTTTTTCGCCCCAAAATACCGAAGCTGCGTCGGCAAATGGGGCTGAAGAATCTTTTAAGACCTCAGGCGGGAGTATCCCAAAAATTGCGACGGAAGACAAAATATAGGTGACCCCGGTAATCCCAAGGGCAATCATTCCGGCTCGCCCCACTGTTTTAGCGGCGTTTTTCGTTCGCCCACTGGCGACAGTAGCCGATTCTAGTCCCAAAAAAGCAAATAGAGTTAAGGTCGTCACCGCAGAAATGGCCTGAAAATCACTTTGGCCCGATAGATTATCAAAATTAATCAAAGACCAGTCGATGTAAAAGATCCCAATAAAACCAATGGCCAAAATAGGCAGGAGCTTTAATACTGTTGTTATTTTTTGCACCCAGGCGACCGTGCGAATCGAAAAACTATTCACTGCGCTAAGTGCCCAAATCGCCCCGAGGCCACAACCGATCGCCAACGGCGTATTTGAGTTGATTTCCGGCAGAAATACAGATAAATAGCCCACAAAAGCAACGGCAATCGCCGCATTGGTGCACCAAATCGAGACCCAATACCCCCAGCCGACTAAAAATCCCCAGAAATCACCCAGCATTAATTTTACATAAGCATAGGGCCCTCCGATGGTCTCAGGCAGTCTTTGACTGAGTTGGCGAAAAACGAGCGTAAAAAGCAGCGCGCCCATAGCCGAATACAGCCAACCCATCAGGCCAATTCCACCAAAAGATGCCAGCGTAGCGGGCAATAAAAAAATACCCGAACCAATCATATTTCCGGTAACCAGCGCAGTACTCGACCAAAGTCCTATTTTTTTCATCCGTTGTTTTTAGAATAGAGGTGTCAATTCGTTTTTAAAATATTGCGCGCTTTGAGCGACACTGCTCATAGAATCTTGAGCAAAATTACCCCCCTGCTCAATATAGTGGTACTTGAGCCCGGCGCGATCGGGGTCCGGCATCAAACTTTTATAATCGATTGATCCGTTTCCGAGCTCTGTATAATCACGGGTTACCTTGTCCATATCTTTGATATGCCAAAGTGGAAAGCGCCCCGGGGCAAGTTCTATTATTTCTTTTGGGGTATACACCCCCGCACGGGCGACCCAATAAAAATCTACTTCGAGTTTGACCTGTGATGGATCCGTCTGCTCAATAATGTATTGATAGGGCATAAATTCCTCGTATGGCTCAAATTCATAACCAAAATTATGATAGGCAAAGCCCATGCCTGCCGCAGAAGTCCGTTCACCAATAATGCTTAATTGTTCTGTCAGTTTTTTAAATCCCTCTAAATTACGATCCGCCTCGCGAACAATCGGCCATACGATAAATTCATCTCCTAGGCGCGAGGCCCCTTCGATACAAGCATCTGTATAGGCAAGCAGTTCCTCCCTCGAAGACCATAAATAATCTGCAAAACCATAGTGCCCGCTATCTGTGGACAATTCGAGATCCTCGAGCATATTCTTGAATTGTTCTGGGGTCATCCCATAATAGGTTTTATTCAATGCGTCATAACCATAAGACTCAAAATTCGTATAGCCCATTACTTTTAGCGCTTTCAAGGTGCCTAATACATCGCGCTGCATCGCATCACGGACCGTATAGAGCTGTAAGCCCATTTTGGTCGTTGATTGATTGCGATTCATGCACGAAAACGGCAAGAGACTCGTTGCGCAAGCGGCGCTTCCAAGCTTTACAAAAGTTCTTCTTTTCATGGGCTAGAGGGTCTAATTTTTATTGAGGACACACGTATTATTTTGGTGAAGCATGCTTTACATTATTTAGGTAAAGTCTACTTAACTATTTATATGTAAATAATACTTTACACTAAAATCCTTATATTTACGAAGAAATTCCACGCCTGTGTGAACATTACTCCATTTAAAAGTACAATATTTAAACTGAATTCTTTATGATCTTTCGGCATCGCGTCAAAGAATACCGATTACAAAAGGGCTGGTCACAACAAAAACTTGCGGATCATCTCAAAGTGAGTCGACAAACGATAATATCAATAGAAAGCTATCGTTATAATCCGAGCTTGGAACTCGGCATGAGGCTGTCAATGGCCCTCGAGGCGCCTATGGAGGTCTTATTTTACTTTGAATTTCACTCGGCAATAACTCATGACTAACTCAGATATAATCCGAGCTAAACAACTAAAAAGCCGGGCTTTAACGCGTGCTCTTGGCCAAAAATCATTAAAACCAATATTTTTTTACTTATTTTGTAGTTCCAATAATTAAACGCCCTAACCTGCCGAATGTTTACTGAAAATCAAATTAAATTGGCTGCTGCAGCTTCTGCGATGGCTCATCCCGTGAAAGTCGCCATACTTGAATGTCTGACCACCAGTGATGATTGGCAGGAAAGTTGTCTGGCCGACCGCCTCAAAATCCCGAGGGAAGCCGTTCAAAAAGGCCTACAAGAGTTTCGCGCCCTAGGACTTATTGAGGGCAGTATTTCTGAGGACCGCATGCGTTACAAGCTTAACAAAGAAAATTGGCAACAGTTTAAGGATTATATCAGAAGCAATTTCGATTGATCCTAGAATAGCAACTGATATTTAGACATCACAAATCTCAATAGCCTTGACCAATGAGGCTATCGGATCATCCGAGGTAGGGATAAATTCCTGAGCGACATATCCTTTAAAACCGGTAGCGGCAATCGCCCGCATTATCGCAGGATAATACAGTTCTTGTGATTCGTCGATCTCATGGCGTCCTGGGACCCCCGCTGTGTGGTAATGGCCAAAATATTGGTGATTATCTTGAATTGTTCTAATAATATCTCCCTCTTGAATCTGCATATGGTAGATGTCATAAAGCAACTTAAAAGAATCACTTCCAAGGGCTTTGCATAATGAAATCCCCCAATCGGAGCGGTCACACATATAATCCGGGTGGTCTATTTGATTAAACAATTCCATTTGCAAGACAACGCCATGGGCCTCTGCGATAGGCAAAATCTTACTCAAGCCGGCGACACAATTTGCTAAACCTTCTTTATCGCTCATCCCTTCGCGGTTGCCGCTAAAGCAAATGAGATTAGTATAACCCGCTTGGGCAACCATTGGAATGAGTCTAGAATAGTTTTCAATGAGCTGATTGTGGTATTGAGGATTATTAAACCCCTTTGTTAAACCTAATTCTGCCCCATTACACATGGAGCAATGAATATTATACTTTTTAAGAAGTGGCCAGTCCTTCGGCCCCACAAGATCAATCGCACCAATACCCAATCGACGTAAGGTGATCAAAAAATCTTCTAGAGGAATCTGTTCAAAGCACCAATGACACACACTGTGGTTGATCTTTCCGCTAGACTCATTGTTTAGCGTTAAGATGGACGATTGTGCTAGAGAGGGAATGCCGGCAATCAAAAGTCCGCTAGTGGCCGTTTTGCTTATAAATTTTCGTCTTAACATCCCGCTATTTTTTAGATAGTGTAAGATATAAAAAACAGCCGTGAATTCAATTTTGGCTAATCTAAGATAAGAGCAGTTGCGCCCGCTCTTGACGTTTTAATTCGGCATTCTTTTGAAATAAAGTGTCACAGCCCTCATGATCTATACGGTCGTACATTTCTTGAGCAATTGGGTGCGTTTCCCATTCTGGGTGATGCTTTCGCCTCCAATACATCATATCACAAAGTACTGGCATGAGATCAATGCCCGCATCAGTCAAGAAATAATATTTTGTTTTTCCGTCACCCCTTTTTTTATGATATCCTATCAAGCCATAGGATATTAATTTCTTTAATCGATTCACGAGTATATTCGTTGCTATATTTTCCGGGGATTTCAACATTTCGGAATAAGTACTGCGGCCAATAAATAAATCCCGTATCACTAACAAGGACCATTTATCACCAATTATGTCTAAAGTGTTGGCAATGGGGCATGAAGATCTGAATTCAATAGTAACCATGACAAGGAAAATTTAGTAAAGCCTGAAAACGATGAGTCGGGCGAATAATGCGATTAAGTATTATTAAATGCCTGTTTAAGGTAGGGAAAAAAATTAGCTTTTTATCTCTTTCGACATTTTAACAGTATTTTACAACAATTGTCTAAAAAGAAACCTACTTTCAGAAGATAAAATAATGTCAAATTAATTAGCACGCGGGGATTATTTTTTATGACTAAAACCTTTTATAAACACGGATTATTTCTGTTTTTTATCCCTGCGTTTTTATTTGGGCAAACCCCTCCCCCTGCTCAGGCCAAATATACGAATACCCCGCCCGTAATTGATGGAAACCTCGATGACGCGGCTTGGAAAAAGGCCGAATTGCTTAGTGATTTTCGGCAAAATTTTCCGACAGACACATTGCCTGCTCAGCACCCTACCGATATCAAATTTTTGTTCGACGACACCTATCTCTACATTGCGATAAGGGCGCAAAGTAGTGGCGACAATTTTGTCGCCAGATCGCTCAAGCGGGATTTTAGAGGATCAACCACGGA
>DDCS01000154.1 GCA_002335345.1 Flavobacteriaceae bacterium UBA2000
TGGTTCCTAGGACACCCTGAAGTATATATTGTTTTATTGCCGGCATTGGGAATTACCTCAGAAGTGATTGCGACCAATGCGAGAAAACCGATTTTTGGCTACCGCGCTATGGTGGCGTCGATTATCGCTATTGCTTTCTTGTCGACAATCGTATGGGGGCACCATATGTTTATCTCTGGGATGAATCCATTTTTAGGTTCAGTATTTACCTTTACCACCTTACTTATTGCGATTCCTTCTGCGGTTAAGGCGTTTAACTATATAACCACCTTATGGAAAGGTAATTTGCAGATGAACCCGGCGATGCTGTTTTCTATCGGTTTAGTTTCTACCTTTATTACTGGAGGACTCACCGGAATTATTCTTGGAGATAGTGCCTTAGATATTAATGTACACGACACGTATTTCGTTGTGGCGCACTTCCATTTGGTAATGGGAATTTCTGCGCTATATGGACTTTTCGCGGGGGTTTATCATTGGTTTCCAAAGATGTTCGAAGGGCGAATGATGAATAAAAACATGGGCTATATTCACTTTTGGGTTACGGCTATTGGCGCATACGGGGTCTTTTTCCCAATGCACTTTATCGGAATGGCAGGATTACCAAGACGTTATTACACCAATACGGCATTCCCGTATTTTGATGATTTAGCAGATGTCAATGTCATTATTACGATTTTCGCTTTTATCGCTGCTGCGGCTCAAATTGTGTTCTTATACAACTTTATTTCTTCGATGTTCTTTGGTAAAATGGGCCCAAAAAACCCGTGGAAATCGAATACGCTAGAGTGGACTGCGGAAGTAAAGCATATTCATGGGAACTGGGAAGGTCCAATACCATCAGTACATCGTTGGCCTTATGATTACAGTAAGCGTAACGAAGATGATAGTGATTATGTAGTCCCAGGGCAAGATTATGCTCCTCAGGTGTTGCCACTTCAGGATAATGAAGAGGAAATGAATCACTAGAGGCTATTCTAATTTATTTGTGTTCAATTTATAGGAACCCCTGCCGAGTGTGGGGGTTTTTTTATGGTATTGCATGAGGAACACTTTGTATATTTGTTTTTATGAACGAAAACTTAGATCCAACAGACCATAACTTAAGCCCACAAGACCTTGATATTGAAAAGAAATTAAGGCCTTTGAGTTTTGATGATTTTACTGGGCAGGACCAGGCCCTAGAGAATCTGAAAATTTTTGTTGCGGCGGCAAATCAGCGTGATGAAGCTTTGGATCATACCTTGTTTCATGGTCCTCCCGGATTGGGTAAGACGACCTTAGCCCACATTTTGGCCAGTGAATTAAATGTCGGCATTAAAGTAACTTCTGGCCCTGTATTGGATAAACCTGGAGATTTGGCAGGTCTACTCACTAATCTGGAAGAGCGCGATGTACTTTTTATTGATGAAATCCATCGATTAAGTCCTATCGTCGAGGAATACTTGTACAGTGCCATGGAGGACTATAAGATTGATATTATGATTGAATCCGGACCAAATGCACGTACCGTTCAAATCACACTGAATCCTTTTACGCTTGTGGGCGCCACAACACGTTCCGGCCTACTCACCGCGCCCATGCGGGCGCGTTTTGGCATTGCCTCTCGCTTAGAATATTACAGCACGGAGCTTTTAACCACCATAGTACAACGCAGTGCAGGTATTTTGAACGTGGGCATCAGCATGGAGGCCGCGATTGAAATTGCTGGGCGCAGCCGCGGGACCCCGAGAATCGCCAATGCATTATTGCGTCGTGTACGTGATTTTGCTCAGATAAAAGGAGATGGACATATTGATATTGCCATTGCAAAATTTGCCTTAAAGCAGCTCAATGTAGACACCTATGGGTTGGACGATATGGACAATAAAATACTGACCACCCTGATTGAAAAATTTAAAGGGGGCCCTGTCGGCATTACCACCTTAGCCACTGCAGTTTCCGAAAGCGCTGAAACCATAGAAGAGGTGTACGAGCCGTTTTTAATTCAACAGGGGTTCATTATTCGTACCCCACGTGGTCGGGCGGTAACAGAATTTGCCTATCGTCATTTAGGGATGCAAAAACCGACCGATCAGCAAGGACTGTTCGGCAATTAATTGAATCAAAGACACCCCCAACAATGATTGCCTTTTAGGATGGACCTTGCTCATAAAAATGCCCATTTGATTAAAGCCGAGGCCAAGCGTCTAGGCTTTTTATCTTGTGGCATGAGTAAAGCAGGATTTTTGGAGGATGAGGCCCCGCGCCTTGATCAGTGGCTCCTTCAGGGGTATCATGGCTCGATGGCCTACATGGAAAATCATTATGACAAGCGTCTAGACCCCCGAAAGTTAGTCCCAGGGGCGCAATCTGTAGTTTCCCTATTGTATAATTATTTTCCCGAACAAACCCAGGTTGAGGGAAGCTTTAAAATTTCAAAATACGCCTACGGGGAGGACTATCATTTTGTCGTGCGCGATAAGCTAAAAGAGCTCATGGCCTATATCCATGCAGAAATTGGCGCTGTGGAAGGCCGTGTTTTTGTCGATTCAGCCCCTGTTTTAGAGAAAGCATGGGCGGTAAAAAGTGGGCTCGGATGGCTGGGTAAGAACACCAACCTGATCAGCAAGCAAGTCGGTTCTTTTTTCTTTTTGGCAGAACTGATCATTGACCTGGATTTACCACAGGATGGTCCTGTAACGGATCATTGTGGTCAATGTACGGCATGTATTGATGCCTGCCCAACCCAGGCGATAATCGCCCCTTATGTGGTCGATGGGAGCAAATGTATTTCGCATCTAACTATTGAGCTTAAATCTGAAATTCCAAATCATTTTGCTGGTCAAATGGACGATTGGATTTTTGGGTGTGATGTTTGCCAAGATGTTTGTCCCTGGAATCGTTTTTCAAAGCCACATGCTGAGCCAAGATTTAAACCAGAGCCAGAACTTTTACAAAACGACAAACAACAATGGCGTGAATTAACGCAGGAGGTTTTTGGTCATTTATTCGAGAAAAGTCCCGTGCAACGCACGCGTTATGAAGGCTTAATGCGCAACATTAAATTCCTGGAAGATTAAATCCCGAAAATTTTTTCATGTACTTAGGTCTGCTACCTTTGTAGGTATAGTTTGAATCTATGAGCAAGCAAAGTAAAAGAAGGGAAGCCCTTTTATATCACGCTAAACCGAGACCTGGAAAGATCCAGGTGGTGCCTACCAAAAAATATGCAAGTCAAAGAGATTTGTCGCTGGCCTACTCCCCTGGAGTGGCCGAACCGTGTTTGGAAATTGAAAAATCTGTCGACAACGTCTACAAGTATACCAATAAGGGAAATTTAGTTGCGGTAATTAGTAACGGTACTGCCGTCCTTGGCCTGGGGAATATTGGTCCAGAGGCGTCCAAACCCGTGATGGAAGGCAAGGGGCTTTTATTCAAAATATTTGCGGATATTGATGTCTTTGATATTGAGTTAGATGCCACCGATGTTGATGCCTTTGTACAAACCGTTAAACACATGGCACCAACTTTTGGTGGTATTAACTTAGAAGACATTAAAGCGCCTGAAGCCTTTGAGATAGAACGACGTCTCAAAGAGGAATTGGATATCCCTGTAATGCATGATGACCAGCATGGAACGGCCATTATCTCTGCGGCGGCTTTACTCAATGCGCTAGAATTGGCTGAGAAAAAAATTGATGAGGTCAAAATCGTCATCAGTGGAGCAGGGGCCGCAGCAGTTTCTTGTACGCGCTTGTACAAGGCTTTTGGGGCAAAGGGTGAAAATATTGTGATGTGTGATAGTCGCGGGGTCATCCGCAGTGATCGAGATGATTTAAGTTCTGAAAAATTAGAATTTGCGACAGATCGAAACATTGACACCTTGGCCCAGGCTTTGGAGGGGGCCGATGTTTTTGTGGGGCTTTCTATTGCGGATATCGTGACTCAGAAAATGATAAAATCTATGGCCCCGTCACCCATTGTCTTCGCCATGGCTAATCCTGATCCAGAGATAAATTATGATCTTGCTCTACGGGCTAGAAAAGATATTATCATGGCAACAGGGCGGAGTGATCATCCTAATCAGGTCAATAATGTCCTTGGTTTTCCTTTTATTTTCAGAGGGGCACTCGATGTTCGGGCTACCAAAATTAACGAGGCGATGAAAATGGCTGCTGTTAAGGCTTTGGCAGACTTAGCTAAAGAACCAGTGCCAGAGCAGGTCAATGTGGCCTATGGTGAGACCAAATTACAGTTTGGGAGAGAATACATTATTCCTAAGCCATTTGACCCACGGCTTATCGCTACAGTGCCGCCGGCAGTAGCCAAGGCTGCTATGGAAAGTGGTGTCGCTTTGACGCCAATTAAGGATTGGGAGCGCTATGAGGAAGAACTACTTGATCGAATGGGTAATGATCACAAGTTGCTCAAACTGCTTTTCGATCGGGCACGCCATAATCCTAAACGAGTCGTTTTTGCCGAGGCAGATCACCTGGATGTGATCAAGGCAGCGCAAATCGTCTATGAGGAGGGGTTTGCTATTCCGATATTGTTGGGACGCAAAGAGGTCATCTTGGCGCTCAAAAAGGAGATTGATTTTGATGAAGATGTACTCATTATTGATCCAAAATGTGATGAAGAAGAAAAGCGTCGCAACGCGTATGCTGAAGAATTCTGGGCCCAACGTAAACGAAAGGGAGTAACACAATTTGACGCGCGAAGATTGATGCGAGAGCGCAACTATTTTGGCGCCATGATGCTCAACCTAGGTGAGGCAGACGCCATGGTTTCGGGTTATGCGCGTTCCTATCCCTCTGCATTGAGACCCATCCTAGAAACTGTCGGTAAATTTGATGGGGTCAATAAAGTTGCCGCCACAAACTTGATGCTCACGCCAAAAGGCCCCATATTTATCTCGGACACTTCGGTAAATATTAATCCGACAGCCCAGGAGTTGGCCAATATCGCGCAGATGACCAATCATACCATGAAAATGTTTGGGGTAAACCCCGTCATTGCGATGATATCCTATGCGAATTTTGGCTCGTCGGACGACCCTCATGCACTAAAAGTACGCCAAGCAGTGGCGATGTTACATGAGTCAAATCCTGATATGATCCTTGATGGAGAGCTCCAGGTTGATTTTGCACTCAACAGTGAGATGCTCAAGAATAAGTTCCCTTTTTCCAAATTAGCGGGAAAAAAGGTCAATGCTTTGATCTTTCCTAACCTTGACGCGGCAAACAGTAATTACAAAATGCTCAAGGAGCAAAAAGACGTCGATTCAATTGGGCCGATCATGCTTGGGATGCGACGCGCTGTTCATATTTTTCAGCTTGGAGCCAGTGTTGAAGAGATGGTGAATATGACGGCAATTGCGGTAGTTGATGCACAACAAAAGGAAAAACGTCGCCGAACAAAATCTAGGAGTTAACGGGCCGCAGATCCTCATTTTTTCGCGGTTTTGGGGCTGATCAATGCCAATAATTTATACTATATTTGGGCTTTTAACCCAGCGCGAATAATGATTGCTCAAGTACAGGGAAGACTCATTGAGAAAAATCCGACTGATGTAGTCGTTGATTGTCATGGTGTAGGCTATTTTCTAAATATATCGTTACACACCTTTTCTCAAATTCCCGACCAAGAAAATATTCGGTTATATACCCAGTTGTTGGTGCGCGAAGACGCCATGACGCTTTATGGTTTTTCCTCAAAAGAGGAGCGCTCGGTGTTTAATCTGCTCTTGTCTGTTTCTGGTGTTGGCGCGAGCACAGCCAGAACCATGCTCTCCTCTTTAACGCCCATGCAAGTGCGCGATGCGATCGTCTCAGAGGATCTCACAGTGATTCAAGGGGTAAAGGGTATTGGCGCCAAAACAGCCCAGAGAATCATCTTGGATTTAAAGGATAAAATTATAAAGCTTTACGGGGAAGAAACTTCTGGTGTGGTTTCAAGCAATACCAACCGAAATGAAGCGTTATCTGCATTAGAAACGTTGGGATTTGCGCGTAAAATTGCTGAAAAAGCATGCGACGCAGTCCTTAAGAGTGCGCCTTCAGCTTCAGTAGAGGAAATTATCAAAATGGCATTTAAACATTTGTAGCGTTTGGGGAGAGTCATACTTAACGGATGGAAATTTTACCTGCCCGGAGTTTTACTCTGTGCATTTTTGCTTTTTGGGGCCGACCTTAAGGCCCAGGAAGATACCCTCGTTACGGGATCTGTAATGGGGCGTCTCGACTTGCCTAATCCGAACAGCATCGAGAACATGTATAGCTACGATCCAATAACGGATCGATACATTTTAAGCCGCATGCTGGGTGATTTTGATATTTCATATCCGGTTATACTCACCCCAGAGGAATACGAGGAGCGCGTGCGCAACGAGCAAATAAAATCTTATTTCAAAGAGAAAATTGATGCTGCAGACGGACGAAAAGAGGGCGCTGAGGAAGCCCAGCGCAATCTCTTGCCCACGTTTTACGTAAACTCGAATTTCTTCGAATCGGTTTTTGGAGGGAATACCATTGAAATTATTCCTCAAGGTAGTGTGGAGATGGACCTAGGCCTGTTGTATACCAAACAAGATAACCCTCAGTTTTCTCCGCGTAACAGAAGCAATTTATCCTTTGATTTCGATCAACGCATCAGCTTAAGTTTGCTTGGAAAAATTGGTGAACGCCTTCAAATCACAGCAAATTATGACACCCAATCGACTTTTGATTTTCAAAATTCAATAAAACTAGAGTACACCCCGACAGAAGATGATATTATCCGAAAAATCGAGGTCGGTAATGTCAGTATGCCCTTAAATAGCAGTTTGATTCAAGGGGCCCAAAGCCTTTTTGGGGTCAAAACTCAGCTTCAATTTGGCCGCACGACCATTACAGGAGTTTTCTCTGAACAGCGCTCAGAAACCAGATCTGTTGTGGCTGAAGGCGGAGCAACCGTTACTGATTTTGAGTTGTTTGCCTTGGATTATGATGAGAATCGTCACTTTTTCTTAGCCCATTACTTTAGAGATAGCTATGACCGCGTACTGAAGAATTATCCTTTTATTAATTCGAATGTTCAAATTACACGAGCCGAGGTTTGGATTACCAACAGAAATAACACCACAAACGATGTCCGCAATATCATCGCTTTGCAGGATATCGGCGAGTCAAAGAGTGAAAACATCGGTTTGAATGCCATTCCCGGAGGATTTATCAATGCCCCAGGCACGGCTTTCCCGGACAACAAAAACAACGACTTCAACCCTTTTGGGATCGATAATCCCGGCGTACAAAGTATTTTATCCCCGGCAATTCGCGATGTCGCGACGGCAGCCTCTGGTTTTGGCGGGGTTGGCGTTAATGACGGAATTGATTATGTGAGTCTTGAAAATGCGCGTAAACTCCAGCCCAACGAGTACAACTTAAATCAACAGCTCGGTTATATTTCATTGAATCAGCGCCTGAATAATGACGAGGTTTTGGCCGTAGCATTCCAGTACACCGTTAATGGCAAAGTCTATCAAGTCGGTGAGTTTTCTACCGATGGGGTTCAGGCCACCGGACAAGCGGGACAAACCAGCGGTGGTGATCCAGGAGGAGATCCGGGTGGTGATCCTAGCTCGGGAGACCCAGGGACCGTTCAAGCCATCCCACAAAACT
>DDCS01000019.1 GCA_002335345.1 Flavobacteriaceae bacterium UBA2000
AATTATCATTGGATTGATAATCATTTGGTTAAAGCTACTCGTTACAACGGAAAGTTTACCGATCTCGTAGAAAAAGAAGTAACCATTCAAGTATTCAACGATTAACCTAAGCGTTATGGAAAAGGCATTAAACGTACCCACTATGGCTGAATGCCAAGCACAAGGCAAACTTCCAGAAGTTTTGTTTTGGGTGGGCTGTGCGGGTAGTTTTGATGACCGGGCCAAAAAAATAACTAAGGCCTTTGCCAAATTATTGCAGGCCAGCGGGGTTTCATTTGCTGTTTTGGGCGCAGAGGAAGGCTGTACAGGAGATCCTGCCAAACGATCTGGAAATGAATTTTTATTTCAGATGCAAGCCATGATGAATATTGAAGTACTCAATGGTTATGGCGTAGGACAAATAGTGACGACTTGTCCTCATTGTTTTAATACCCTAAAAAACGAGTATCCTGGATTAGGCGGAAATTATCAAGTGATGCATCACACCCAATTCTTGAAAAACCTTATGGACAGTGGGCGCCTCAAAGTTTCGGGAGGTAGTTTTAGAGGTAAAAAAATCACGTATCATGACCCGTGTTATCTCGGGCGTGCTAATGGTGAATATGAAGCACCAAGAGCACTCTTATCGGCCTTAGAATCTGAGCTTATTGAAATGAAGCGCTGCAAAACACGTGGATTGTGTTGTGGCGCAGGGGGAGCCCAAATGTTTAAAGAACCAGAAAAGGGCAACAAAGACATTAATATTGAGCGCTCTGAGGAGGCCATAGAGACGGGTTCGTCCTATGTGGCCACAGGATGTCCTTTTTGCAACACCATGATGACCGATGGCATTACCGCAAAGGGTGCCGAGTCCAAAGTCGCCGTAATGGATGTTGCGGAACTGATCGCCAAAGCGGCCGATTTATAATTTAAACAAGAACACATGTTGGTTTCTTTCGACAGTTTACCGGATCATGCCCGAATTTGGATTTATCCATCGAATCGAAAGCTCTCAGAGGAAGAAGTAGCTTTGGTAAAGGAGCGTACTTCAGAGTTTTTAACCCAATGGACGGCACACGGAACGGATTTGACGGCAGGTTTTGATTTACCGTATGATCGTTTTTTAGTGATTGGTTTGAATCAAGATCAAGCGGCCGCTTCAGGCTGTAGCATTGATGCCTCGGTACGCTTTATTCAGTCGCTTCAAGACGAATTGGGGGTTGATCTTTTAGACAAAATGAATGTCACCTTTTATTCGGGTGATTTTATTGCCCACAAATCATTGATTGAATTTAAGAAAATGGCCAAAAACAAATCGGTTTCGCGCAATACGGTTGTGTTTAACAATTTGGTCAACACAAAAGAAGAATACCTCAATTATTGGGAGGTGCCTGCTCATGAAAGTTGGCACAATCGCTTTTTGCCATAGGGTCTATTTTTTTGACAAGCCCACAAAATCTTATGAATCGCATTCTTCTGTTTATCTGTTTTAGTTTCTATTTTTCTTGGACTTATGCTCAAGATAATACCCCAGCTGATTTTACCCCAGATCCTTTGCTGGCTAGTGAGGACTTACAGGGTCAAGAGCACTGGGTAGACAGTGTTTATGCCCGCATGAGCTTAGACCAAAAATTAGGACAACTTTTAATGATTGATGCCTTTTCTCAAGAGGGTCCCGAAAAAAGAGAGAAGCTCGAGACTTTGATAAAAAATTATCATGTTGGCGGGGTTATATTTTCTAAAGGAGGTCCTTTGCGACAAGCGCATTGGCTCAATCGTTTTCAGGAGATAAGCCAAATTCCGCTTTTGGTCGCAATGGATGCTGAATGGGGGCTCGCAATGCGTTTAGATTCGACCTATGCCTTCCCTTGGAATATGACTTTGGGGGCAATTAAGAACACGGAACTGATTCAGAAAACAGGGCAACATATAGGAGAACATCTCAAGAGGATGGGGGTGCATATCAATTTTGCTCCTGTAGTTGATCTCAATACCAATCCAGCCAATCCAATTATCGGTAATAGAGCTTTTGGTTCTGACCCCAAGCAAGTTACTGAATCTGCTCAGGCATTTATGAGGGGTATGATGTCGGCTGGAGTTATGGCCAATGCCAAACATTTTCCGGGACATGGTGATACCGATAAGGATTCTCATAAAACCTTACCCACTGTGGCATTCAGTCGCGATCGTATAAAATCTGTTGAACTTTATCCCTATTCACCCTTAATTCGTTCTGGATTGGGCAGTGTCATGGTCGCGCATCTTAACGTCCCAAAACTTACGGGTAAGAGAGGATGGCCCACCTCCTTATCCAAACCCGTGGTTACGGACTTGCTGCAAACTGAAATGGGGTTCAAGGGCTTAGTCTTTACCGATGCCCTAAACATGAAGGGCGTAGCCGATTTTAAAAACCCAGCCGATATCGCCCTCGGGGCTTTGGATGCGGGGAATGACGTTTTGTTAATCCCTGAAGACGTGCCGACCACAATAGAGCGCTTAGTCTGGGCCTATAACCATCAAAAACTAACTGAGCAGCGTCTGAGTCATTCGGTTAAAAAGATTTTAAGGGCCAAATATCTGCTTGGCGCGCATGTGTTCAAGCCAATAAATAGGGAAAATCTGGTCCAGGACCTGAATCGTCCCGAGGATAATGCACTGCACTTGACCTTAATGGAGTCTGCGGTAACGTTACTTGAAAACAAGAAACAATTCCTGCCTTTAACCATAAATCAAGAGGAAAAAGTCGCTTATGTCGGTCTGGGGGAAGATTCTGGGGCGGTGTTTTTTGATCAATTGAGGCAGTACAAAAACATTACGAATATTAAGGCCACTACTTTAGATGAATGCTTGAATCAACTTAAAGGCTTTGATCGTGTCATTATCGGGGTCCATATGTCCAACGAAAATCCATGGAAATCCCACAAGCTGTCGAACCAAGTTAAGGTTTGGGTTCACGAAATCGCTCGGGCGCACAAAACACTTTTGACTTTGTTTGCAAAGCCGTATGCCTTGAACGATCTGGACGCGGTCAGTAACTTAGAGGCAGTAATATTGGCCTATCAGAATAGTTTTTTTGGTCAAAAAGCCGCGGCTGAATTAATTTTTGGCGCAATTAAAGCTCAAGGACATCTGCCTGTAGATTTGCGTCATTGGCCACAAGGGAGCGGGCTTTCGACCAGCGAACGCCCCATGCTCAAATACGGTATCCCAGAAGGGGTAGGGGTCTCCTCTGATGGATTAAAAGTTGTCGATAGCTTGGTTGATTTAGGACTGGCTCAAGGAATGTTCCCAGGGGCTCAAGTACTCATCGCTCGAAAAGGCCAAATAATATACCATCGCGCGGCGGGATACCATACTTATGACAGTCTACAAGGGGTTAAAACCACCGACCGTTATGATTTAGCTTCGTTAACTAAAATACTGGCCACTTTGCCGTTGGTTATGAAGCAATTTGATCGGGGAGACCTCACCATGGAGACGACCGTTGGTTCAATGCTGCCAGAATTTAAAGAAAGCAATAAGGACAGCATTACCTTGCTCAGGATGCTATCCCATTATGCCGGTTTTCAAGCCTGGATACCCTATTACAGGGCTACGGTAGATTCAGTAACTGCGATGCCTCTTTCGAAGTATTACCGAACCACCCCCACAATAATTGAGGAGACTCTTGGACTAAATAACGATTCAATAGTGCGTTATGCTTTTGATGTGCCCGTCGCTAATGATTTATATATGCGTCGCGATTACCGGGACAGTATCATCGCACAGATCAAAGAAAGCGAAGGCTTACCAAAAGTGATTTACAAGTACAGTGACCTCCCGTTTTACCTGCTTAAGAAGTACATCGAACAAAAAAGCAATCGCTCATTAGATGCTCTGGCTCATGATCAATTTTATGGTCCAATGGGTGCATGGAGTATGGATTTTAAACCAAAATCCAAAGCAGTGCTTCAGGATATTGTGCCCAGTGAACAAGATGATTATTTTCGACATCAAACGATTCATGGCGATGTTCATGACCCTGGAGCGGCCATGCTCGGTGGAGTGGGCGGACACGCCGGTTTATTTGCCAATGCCCTAGATGTCGCTAAGATGATGCAGATGTACCTATGGAAAGGCAGTTATGGGGGTCAGCAGTGGATTTCTGCAGAGACCATTGATCGATTTAATACCTGTTATTTCTGCACAGAAGAGGTGCGCCGGGGCGTAGGTTTTGACAAACCGCAGCTTGAGGAAGAAGGGCCCACATGTGGTTGTGTTTCTATGACCAGTTTTGGTCATAGCGGATTTACAGGAACTTTTGCATGGGCAGACCCAGAAGCTGAAGTGGTTTATGTATTTTTGTCGAACAGAACTTACCCTACAGCAGAAAACAGAGCCTTGATCAGCAGTAATCTGAGAACCGAAATTCAAGCGGCTTTATATGAGGCGATTATTGATTAAGTTGTGAGGCGTAATTCTGAAATTTAACGACGGCTTATGAATATCGCGATTGTTTGTTATCCCACCTTTGGAGGTAGTGGCGTACTGGCCACAGAACTTGGAATCGCTTTAGCGGATATGGGACATCAAGTGCACTTTGTGACCTATAAACAGCCGGTTAAGTTGGCCTTGCTATCCCATCACGTTCATTTTCATGAAGTAGCGGTACCCGATTATCCATTATTTCGTTATCAACCCTACGAGCTAGCGTTATCCAGTAAATTAGTGAATGTGGTGAAGGCTCATAACATTGAGCTTTTGCATGTGCATTATGCCATCCCCCATGCCTATGCGGGTTATATGGCCCAGCAGATGCTTTTAGAAGAAGGCATCAAAATCCCTATGGTCACGACCTTACACGGTACTGACATTACATTGGTTGGGAACCACCCCTTCTACAAGCCCGCAGTAACCTTTAGCATCAACAATAGTGATGCGGTAACTTCAGTTTCTGAAAGTTTAAAACAAGATACACTCAATCATTTTACCATTAAAAGACCTATTGAGGTTATTCCAAACTTTATTGATCTATCGAAAATGGGCCAGCAAGACGGGCCATGTGAACGCAATGCTATGGCAGAACCCCATGAGCGGATCATTACCCATGTGAGTAATTTGCGGCCTCTAAAGCGGCTAACCGATGTGATTGAGATATTTGATCAAATCCTCGAGCAATGTCCGGCGCGTTTAGTCATCGTAGGGGATGGTCCTGACAAAGATCGAGCTAAAGCACTTATTGAACAAAAAGGGATCAAATCAAAGGTTCAGTTCATGGGCAATAGTGATGAGGTTCACAAGATTCTCTGTTTAACCGATTTGTTTTTATTGCCTTCGGAGATTGAGAGTTTTGGTTTAGCCGCTTTAGAGGCTATGGCGTGTCGCGTTCCTGTTATTTCTACCAATGCAGGCGGGCTTCCTGAGGTAAATAAACATGGATTTAGTGGTTATTTATCCGATGTGGGTGATGTAGATGCCATGGCAAAAAATGCCTTGTCTATTTTAAAAGATGACAAGACGTTAGATCAATTTAAAGATCAAGCACGCGCTCAGGCTCAAAACTTCGCTATCGAGTTGATCGTTCCGCAATACGAGGCGCTCTACACGCGAACGATTGCCCAGACAACCGACGCGGCTTATTGAATTAACGTGTTTTTTCTAAGATATTTCGGGACTTTCCTCAAAAATGAGTTGTTTTGATCAAAGGCGTCAGGAGGTTAAGTAGAGACCGATAGCGACATGATTAAAATCCAAATCGTAGGGTTAGTGCGACATCAAAGATTAATTCATTATAGTAACCTCCCAGACCGTATTCGGGTCTTAAGTCGAGGCCCAAAATCAAAGGTGTATCAAAAAATACCCTAATGCCGGTGTATTCCACGCCGATAATCCCCGAAAACAAGAGGTTTGTGCTGTTAAAGCCCTCTGCGCCTGAATTTACAGCATCCACATTTTGATAAAGAAAACCAGTACCGCCTCCGTAATAATATTGAAATTCTCCATCCAAAAGTTTAACCCATTGATAAGCTGCGCTGAGTTTGAATAGTTGTTGATTGGCCTGATCCAGTCGATTACTGCGCCATCCCAAGTCGACTTGATAACGCGTCGATTCGGTAAGCGCCTGTTGATAGCTTAGTTCCGGGCCCACACCACCGTTATCGCCAAGGCGTATCCCCAGAGCGTTATTCGGCACATATTGAGCCCAAAGGGCTGTCGGGAAAAGAAAAAATATTATGAGGTAAAGAATGCATTTCATAAGGTGTAAAAATAACCAAATTATCTCTTAATCGCTCCTGATGAAAATATTAACTTTAAGCCATGGAGCGCAGCATAGAGCAACAATTTGATTTTGAAGATTTAGATCAAAAGTTATCAGGCAGTTGTCATTGGGATGATTTACACCTGATGATGTATGCCACTGATGCCTCTGTATATCGCAATCGCCCCAGGGCGGTGGTTTATCCCAAAACCGATCAGGATATTGCCGTGGTGCTTAAATGGTGCTCGGACCAAGAGATATCGGTGACCCCGCGCGCGGCGGGGACCTCCTTAGCGGGTCAATGCATTAGTGATGGAGTGGTTCTTGATGTTTCCCGTTATTTAAATCAAATTATTCATTTTGATGCTGAGCAAAAAACGATCACGGTGCAGCCAGGCTTAGTCCGAGACGAACTTAATCGATATTTAAAACCCTATGGGCTATTTTTTGGTCCTAACACCTCGACCTCCAGCCGCAGTACAATTGGGGGTATGGTCGGAAACAACAGTAGTGGTACGACCTCAATAAAGTATGGAGTCACCCGCGATAAAGTATTGGCCCTGTCGGGTTATTTAGTCGATGGTGACTTGGTGAGTTTTTGCCGTCCGGGATTTAATCCAAAAAGGCAACAGCAGCCGAACACCACAAATGAGCATAAGGTCAATAAGGCCATTGGCTCCGATAGAAAGGAACAAAATCTAAAGGATTCTATTTTTGAATTATTAAGCCCGGAAAAAACCCGACAGCAAATATTACAACAGTATCCAAAACCCAGCATTCATAGACGCAATACAGGCTATGCCATGGATTTGCTCGCTGCTCAATGGGATCAAGAAGAACCTAATCCACTGGACTTAGATTTACTTCCGCTGATTTGTGGTAGTGAAGGAACCCTCATGGTTTCTACAGCCATAACCCTAAGTTTGGATGCGTTACCCCCTGAGCAAAACGCTTTAGTCGTCTTGCAATACGCGGGCATGGAAGAATGCATGCTCGATGTGGTTACGGCCATGAACCATGATCTTTATACCTGTGAACTGATCGATGATGTGGTTTTAGATTGTACCGCTCAAAACAGTCTGTATACCGCCTATCGTTTTTTTGTCAAAGACACCCCTAAGGCCGTCCTATTTTGTGAATTGCGTGATGCCACGCTACAGGGCCTATCGCAACAAGTGGATCAATTTTGCCACGAGCTAAATCAACAAAATCGGGCCTATGACGTGCAAGTTTTGTACGGAGACGATATCGATAAAGCCATTAAGTTGCGTATCGCAGGACTCGGACTTTTAGGAGCCATGGTCGGTGATAAAAAGGCAGTCGCCTGTATCGAAGATACGGCGGTCTCTCTGGACGACTTGCCTGAATTCATCAAGGCCTTTACCGCCATAATGAAATCATTTAATCAAAATGCGGTTTATTACGCCCACGCAGGGGCGGGCGAACTGCATTTGCGCCCCATTTTGAATCTTAAAAAAGATCAGGATAAAAAGGATTTTCGTGCCATTACCCAAGCCGTTAGTACTTTGGTTAAGCAGTACCGTGGTTCGCTCTCTGGAGAACATGGCGATGGTATCGTACGCTCAGAATTCATTAAAGAGCAAATAGGCCTGGAAAATTACCACCGACTTGTTGAGATTAAAAAGCTTTTTGATCCACAAGGTTTGCTGAATCCCGGGAAAATTGTTGATCCATGGCCGATGGATGAGCGATTTAGAGTAGAGACTACCAAAACCGCTGCGGCGGTTAAAACCCGATACGATTTTTCGGCCCAACAAGGTATTTTGAGTCTCAGTGAACAATGTAACGGCAGTGGAGATTGCCGCAACAGTCATGAGCACCACGGCATGCTTTGTCCGAGTTATCAGGCGACTAAAAACGAACGTGACACGACACGGGCCAGGGCCAATGTGCTCCGCGAAGTGCTCAGTAGCGGGGATACCGATATAGAACGATGGGGGAGCAGCGCATTAAATGAAGCTTTCGACTTATGTGTGGGTTGTAAGGCCTGCCACAACGAATGTCCCAGTAAGGTCGATATGGCCACGGTCAAGTCCGAATTACAGTATCAGCGCCGAAAACTCGGTTTTTCCAAAAAATGGGATTGGTTTTTCGGCAATAACACCTTGTATTATAAGTATTTATTTAGCATCCCTGCCTTACTGAGAGCCCCATTAAACAGTAGCTTATTTGCGGGGATTATAAAGGCGAGATACGCTATTGCGCCAAAACGTAGTTTGCCGAAATTTCCGAAGCACTCATTTTCACAACGTCTGACCAAAGTTCAAAAGAACAACAGCGAAATCAACAAAAATGCGCCAGAGCGCCTGCGCTTGAACAAGGATAAAGATCAAAGGGTTTATCTGTGGATTGATGAGTTTAGTGATTATTTAGAGCCTGAAATAGCCCAAGATGCCTATGCGTTGCTTATTGGTTTGGGTTATGATGTGGTTTGTATCACCGGGCTGAACAGTGCCCGGGCCCTGCTGAGTAAGGGCTATTTGGATAAGGCCAAACCCATTATTGATCAGAATCTCAATTATTTTGAGACCCATTGCCTACAGGGCCCGGTATTGGGTATCGAGCCGTCGGCACTCTATGGGGTTCGCGATGAATATTTGCGCTTGGCTTCCGATCAATCACTGGCCAAAAAATGGAAGTCAAAGGCCTTTATTGTGGAAGAATTCTTGGCCCAAGAAATACGCTTAGGGCGCATCACAAAATCATCCTTTACGGATCAGCAATTGAAATTAAAGCTTCATTTGCATTGTCATCAGAAGTCATTAGGTGAAGTCAAAGATACCTTTGAATTACTGAACTTGCCAGCGGGGTATCGTCCGACGCTTATACCTTCGGGTTGCTGCGGGATGGCGGGGAGTTTCGGTTTTGAAAAGGATCATTATCAAACCAGTATGGCCATGGCCGAGTTGCACGTTTTGCCTGCGGTGCGTCGTGCCGAACCTGAAACGATAATTGTCGCCAATGGGACTTCATGTCGCCATCAAATAGAGGATGGAACGGACCGTAAGGCTTTACATCCTATAACGGTAATGCGGCGGGCCTTGGTAAATTCTGAGCTTAAGTGAGTCTGCGCTTATAGGCGGTCATTGCAGACCATATATAAGACCAATCATTGTCCTCTTCTAGCTCTTCTGGAGTCATAGATTCAGATTGATCGCGGTGACTTTCGTCCCAGTAATACAGACGCCAAGATTCATTGTGATATTCAAGGGCGGATAAATTTTCAATCCAGTCGCCGCTATTTAAATAAAGGGTTTGTCCTTTTGACGTTTTGAATTCCTGAATTTTGGGCTGATGAATATGTCCACAAATGACATAATCAAAGTCGTTGTCAATAGCTAAATCGGTAGCGGTTTCTTCAAAATTTGAAATAAAACTCACGGCACTTTTTACGCTGTTTTTTATTTTTTTGGAAAGAGAATAACGTTCTCGGCCCATTTTCAATAAAACAAAATTTATGAGTCTATTCAGAACTATGAGAAAATCATAGCCCCAGCCACCGAGTTTGGCAACCCATTTAGCATGTTTCATAGTGGCGTCAAACACATCACCATGAAAAAACCAGGCCTTTTTTCCATCGAGTTCAAGGGTAAGTTTGTTCAGGATGCGAATATTGCCCATTTTTGTCCCAGCAAATCGTCTTAAGGCTTCATCGTGATTGCCCGTGATGTAATAGATCTTAGTGCCCTTGGCGGCAAAAGAAAATAGTTTTTTGATGATCAGAATATGGGCCTTTGGAAAGTACCGCTTTCGAAACTGCCAAATGTCAAAAATATCTCCATTGAGCACTAATTGCTTTGGTTTGATCGAATTGAGATAATTTAAAACTTCCTTTGCATGGCAGCCATATGTCCCCAAATGAATATCGGATAGGACGACTAAATCAATTTTTCGTTTCATAGGTCAATAATTACAAAGTACCTTTTTAGGAATAAGTAAAACATCACCCTAGTGTTAAGTTTTGATAACTTGAACTTTAACCTATAGTTATCATGTTAAGACCAAGTTAATTGACAAGAGGAGGGGTAAAATTGTGCCCCAAGACATGAAGGTCTAAAATGGAATTCTTTTTATTCTCAAGGCAATGGGCTACATTTGTTTAAATTCACATTATGGCGGGCGCACTATTTGGATCTTTATTGACATTAAGCACTTTTGGGGAATCCCACGGACCGGCTATGGGCGGTATTTTAGCTGGATGCCCCGCTGGCGTAACCCTCGATTTCGACGCCATCAATTTTGAACTTTCGCGGCGCAAACCAGGCCAATCCGCTATTGTTACCCAGCGTAAAGAACCCGATGGGGTAAAATTTTTATCGGGAATATATCAAGGGGTAACCACAGGCACTCCTATTGGATTTATTGTGGAAAATGCCAATCAAAAATCAGAGGATTACGACCATTTAAAATCTGTTTATCGCCCCTCACACGCGGATTACACTTATGAAAAAAAGTACGGCCACCGGGATCATCGTGGTGGTGGACGGGCTTCGGCAAGGGAGACAGTGAGTTGGGTGGTGGCAGGAGCGATCGCCAAACAAATTATTCCTCAGGTTAAGATCTCAGCCTATGTTAGCGCAGTAGGGCCCCATGAGTATTCCGGTGAAGTCGATGAGCAGGCACTAAAACAGGTCGAGCAAAATGTACTTCGAGCCCCTGATTTAATTTGGGCAAAAGAGATGGAAGAATTTATCAAATCAGTCCGGAAAGAAGGCGATACTGTGGGTGGAATCATTAGTTGTCACGTTGATGGGGTTCCCTTGGGATGGGGCAGCCCTGTTTTTGAGAAACTTCATGCCAGTTTAGGCAAAGCCATGTTGACCATTAATGCGGTTAAGGGTTTTGAATATGGGAGTGGATTTGATGGCGCCAAAATGCGCGGTAGTGCCCACAATGATTTGTACCAAACTGATGGGCAAACCAGGACAAACTTTAGCGGAGGCATACAAGGGGGAATCAGCAATGGAGCGCCTATTTATTTCCGAGTGGCCTTCAAGCCTGTAGCGACATTGATGCAAGCTCAAGAAGTTTTAGATAAAGACGGTCAAGTCAAAACACAAGCGGGTAAGGGACGTCATGATCCATGTGTCGTTCCTCGAGCGGTGCCTATAGTCGAGGCGATGACGGCCTTGGTATTGGCGGATGCCTATTTAATGGACCGAACCACAAAAATATAACGATATGAAATCTATTGCACTGCATTGGCGCATCCTAATTGGTATGGCTCTGGGGGTTATCGTGGCCCTGATTATGAGTCAAATCGCTTGGGGTCCAGCCCTGATCACCGATTATATAAAACCATTTGGGACGATATTTATAAATGGATTAAAGCTTATTGCTGTTCCCCTTATTTTGGCGTCCCTGATCAAAGGCGTCTCTGATTTAAAGGATTTATCCCGTCTGTCACAGATGGGCCTGCGTACCATACTTACGTATGTTTTTACCACGATTCTCGCAGTTTCCGTGGGGTTGATGGTCGTGAATATTGTTGCCCCGGGCAAACAAATTACGGAACAAACCAGAAATGAATTGGTTGAGGCTTATGGCGGAGAAGCGGCTAAAAAGCAAGAACAAGCCCAGCAACAAATTCAGGCAGGGCCACTTCAGGCTTTGGTAGACTTGGTGCCGAGCAATATCGTCGGGGCCGCTGCCAATAATGGAAACATGCTTCAGGTTATCTTTTTTGCGTTGTTTTTTGGAATCAGTTTGATCATGATTCCCGAGGCGTCAGGGGCCCCGGTTAAGGCCTTTTTTGATGGCCTCAATGACGTTATTCTCAAAATGATTGATTTAATCATGGCTTTGGCGCCTTACGGGGTCTTTGCATTGATGGCCGCATTGGTTGTTGAAGCGCCCTCTGCTGACTTATTTGCTGCACTGCTTTGGTATGCCCTGTGTGTCGTGATTGGATTGATTTTACTCGTACTGATTTATCTTTTGATCATTCGTTTTGTTATCGGGCGTAATCCGTTTGATTTTTTACGCGGTATTTCCCCGGCTCAATTACTCGCTTTTTCGACCAGTTCTAGTGCCGCTACCTTACCTGTCACAATGGAATGCGTCGAAGAAGAGCTTGGTGTGCGTAAAGAGGTGGCCAGTTTTGTGTTGCCCATTGGGGCGACCATCAATATGGACGGTACAAGTTTATATCAGGCCGTAGCGGCCGTATTCATTGCACAGGCCTTTGGGATGGATTTAGACTTTGCAACACAAATGGGCATAGTCGCTACAGCAACCTTGGCCTCAATTGGCTCAGCCGCAGTCCCCGGAGCAGGGATGGTCATGCTCATCATCGTTTTAGCCCAGGCCGGTATCCCAGAAGCAGGCCTTGCGCTTATTTTTGCCGTAGATCGTCCATTGGATATGTGTCGTACGGTGATTAATGTGACGGGAGATGCCATGGTGTCGCTTTGGGTGAACAAATCCCAAGAGGACTAAGGTTTTCTTTATCCAAGAAACCTTTTTATAAAAAGCGCTGCGTTACATCAGGGGAGGGGACACGACACTGTTCACGTTTCCCAAACCATTTATAACGGTTGTGTGCGATAAGGTCATACACCAGGTCTCGTAATGCCCGAGGAATAATGATATAAGTATGAAGCACGGGATAAAGTCCAGAGAGTTGTCTGCATATTCTCAATACGGCCGTTGATTTTTTATATAATTGTCCATTTTCAATTAATAAAACGGACGAAAGATCCGAAGAGGCGTCAATCAATTCATTTTTGAGCAGTGCATAGGCCTCCTGTTTCTCGGTATTCCCCGTCTTAAGCCGGGCGATATCTTGAAGGGCAATGAATTTGAATTGTTGTTTTGGGTCATGATCAATAATCCAATTTACAGTACTGTTACACAAATTACACAGGCCGTCAAAAGCGACAATTCTATGGACCCTAGTGGCACTCATAATTTTTCTATATAGTCCTTTTTAACGGTTGTGGTGAACGTTCCGTAATTTACAATGACCTTGTTTTTTTCAATTTTATCGATGGTTCCCACCGCCACACCATCGATCATTCTAACCCGATCGCCAAGGGTAAAGACCACCTCTTCTTCAGGCTTTTGTTCTGCTTCCTTTTGTTTTTTTGCTCTCTTTGAGGCGCGCAATTGTGCCACCTCTTGTTTTAATTCTTGATCGTAGGCTTGTTTTTTATTGGCACTATTGGGTTTGCTTTGATCTTTTCCCTGTTTTTCAGTGCGCTTAGCGTCTGCAGAAGATGCTTTTTGTAATGCTCCGTTTTTTGGATCATCTCCCAAGGCTTGGAGTTTGGTTTTGGGCGTTCTTTTGCTGTTTTCTTGCATGACCAGTTTAAACAATGCATCGAGTAGGCCTTTTTTAGTCCATTTATTAAAATAACGCACGGCTAATTGGTCCACCTTACGTCCTAAGATCAACAACCTTTGATTGGCATCAAACACCTCTTGATAGCGTTCGAGTTTCTCTTGAACTTTCTGCTGTGTTTGGGCGAGTTCTTCGGCCTGAACCTTTGCCGATTGTTCTTGTTCTTTCAGCGATTTGGAGAGATGTCTTAAGCCTGAGCGCTCTTTTTGAAGATTGGCAATGGTTTTGTCAAAACGAACTTTACCCCCAGCGATTTTCTTTTTCGCGCGATTGATCAGCCCATAGGGAATCCCATTTTTTTGCGCCACTTCAAACGTGTATGAACTCCCTGCTTCTCCCACGAATAACTGATACATTGGTTCTAAGGATTGGGCGTCAAAAAGCATATTGGCATTGGTTGCATAAGGTAATTCATTGGCCAAAAGCTTGAGATTTGTATAGTGTGTGGTGATAATCCCAAAGGCTTCCCGGGCATAAAACTCTTCTAAAAACGTCTCTGCCAAAGCCCCACCAAGTTCAGGGTCGCTACCGGTTCCAAATTCATCGATTAAAAACAAACTGTCTTTCTGACACTTTTTAAGAAAGTAATTCATTTGTTTCAGGCGATAACTGTAAGTGCTTAGGTGATTTTCAATAGACTGATGATCTCCTATATCGGTTAAAATGCGTTTAAAGAGACAAAGTTCACTAGAGGGGTCAACAGGAATCAACAGCCCGCTTTGCGTCATGAGTTGCAGTAAACCCACGGTTTTGAGGGTGATACTCTTGCCCCCCGCGTTTGGGCCAGAAATAACAATAATGCGACTGTTTTGATCCAGGGTGATGGACTGCGGATAGGTCTTTTTCTTTTGTTTTTGATGATCTAAAAAAAGCAGAGGGTGGTAGGCTTTAATGAGTTGTAGTGTTCGCTCTTTGGTAATTACAGGACGCACCCCATTCATGGCGTATGCATAGTGGGCCTTTGCGTGCCAAACATCGACTTGAATTAAGAACTCTTCGTATTGTGTGAGTTCGGTAATGAAGGGTCTTAAGGCATTGGTCAACCATTTGAGTAAGCGTTTAACCTCTTCCATTTCTTGATAAAGAAGGCTGCTAAGTTCTTGGGCAAACTCCAGAGTTTGCTGGGGTTCAATGTAAACAATACTTCCTGTTTTGGACTGACCCATAACGACGCCTTTGACCTTTTTTCGGTGCATTGCCTTAACGGCCAAGACGCGTTTATTGTCGACAACACTCTCGCGAATCTCATCGAGGAAATCTGCTTGAGCATAGCGGGACAAGGCTTGACTAAACGATTTATTAATACTTGATTTTACTTTGAGAATTGATTTACGCAAATGCAACAATTCCTGGGAGGCATCGTCTTTTACCTGACCAAATCGATCTAAAACACTGTCAATTAAAATAACGGGTTGATCCTCGTAAGGAATATGGACCGCATATTGGTTTAAAACGATATAAAACTGATCAAACTTTTTAAGAAAGCGTTTGATTGCTTCAGTGGTCAGGCAAACGTGTTTGATTTTTTTAAACCCATTGAGTTCAAGGACACTATTTTCAATAGAGAGTTGATGCAAAACCTCAGTTAAGGCGTCAAAATGATGTCCCGGAAAACTTTGATCACTCCCAATAGAGGCCTTATATTCCTCAACTTCCTTTAGCGCGCGTTCTATTGCCGCAGCATCGATCATCGGCATAATGGCTCGGCAACGCGTTTTACCGCCTTGGGTCAATGCCCTCTGCGCAAGCTGATCGAGCACCCGATCAAACTCTAAATCGCTTATGGTTTGCGGTTGAATGGTTTTCATAGCAGAAAATAATCTTATAAATTGATTAATTTCACCTCAAAAGTACGACAAATGCAATTAATTCAAGCGGACTCATGGCAGGAGCTTATGACTCAAGAAGCGACCAAAGACTATTGGCTGCCGCTTCTGAAATTTGTCCAGGCTCAGTACCAAAGCACTCAATGTTTTCCTCCCCAGGAGCAAATTTTCAGAGCCTTTGAATTGACAGCGCTCGATAAGATTAGTGTCGTTATATTGGGGCAAGACCCTTATCATGGAATGGGACAAGCCCATGGTTTGGCTTTCTCTGTGCCTGAGGGCGTAACCAAGCCACCATCGCTGCTCAATATCCTCAAAGAGGTCGAAAATAACGAGCGTGAACGCCTTATCGCTAGGGGGGGTACAAATCCCCAAGATGGGGAGAATCGACTTCATTTGACCCATCATTCAGGAGATTTGTCGCATTGGGCAACACAAGGCGTTTTATTGCTCAATTCAGTACTCACCGTAGAACGTGGTAAGGCGGGAAGTCATCAAAAAAAAGGATGGGAGCTATTTACCGATGCCGTCATTAAGGAAATAAGTCAAAAAAATAGTGGGGTGGTCTTTATGCTATGGGGGCGCTTTGCCCAGGGAAAGGAGAAACTCATCGATTCTTCGCGACATTGTATTCTACGCAGTGGTCATCCTTCGCCTCTGAGTGCCAACCGTGGTTTATGGTTTGGGAACAATCATTTTAATAGGGCCAATCAATATATTGAACAGCGCGGGGGTAGTCGAATAAGGTGGAAGTAAGTCATTTAGGCATTCCCGATAACTCGGACGGTGCCTCTTGGAACGAATCAAACAGGAGGGCTGGGTCAGTCTTTTTGAGGATAGTCTACCTCAGAAGCATCATTGCAGGAAAATTCCAGTAATAAGTAGTTCGTTACTAAAAGACCGCCGAGAACAATTAAAAAAGTTACCATACCACTGAGTTTATATCTTATAGATACAATGTTGTGATGAAGGGTTGCGTAGGGGGGTAAAAAATTTAGAAAAAAAGTTTATCGGAATAAATTTGCTCGATAAGTCCTAGGTCTAAGAGCTCTATTTGGACTTGCGCTAAGGTCGCTGAGTCCACTGGATGTTGACTCCATTGCGTTTTAGAGAGCCAGGACTCAATCGCAGCTGGTTCTTGGCTATAACGCGTGGCGAGCTCGTGCACTAGGGTGGGCCGCTCAAGCATGGCCGCGGCATGTTTGTTAATTCCCAGTTTTATTTTCTCTACGCTATCAGAATGATTGATAACAAAATCTTCGCGCCCGGCGAGAACAAAACAAGGCCAAGGGGTGGGATACTCATCAATACGCATAAAATCGAATTGTGAGACGTAGGGCTGGGTGGTGAATTTCTCCCAAAGAAAAATATCGCTTTGTCCGTGCTTCAGTGCGTCAAGAGCATGTTCAAGGTCTCCGACCTCACGAAAAGAAAGCCTTGCATTTGGATCAAGCCCAAGAGATTTGGCATATAAATAAGCCATCAAATGAGAGCCGCTGCCATGACGACTAATGGCGACATTAAGGGGCGGATTCGTGGTATTTTTAATTCGATTTATTAAGTCTTGCCTGTTGGTTAAACCACTGACGGGATGCGTGTGTACGCCCCAAATAAGTGGCGTAGAAACAAAATACTGAATAAGTTTGATCGGCGCACCATCACATATGGCCTTGGTTACCCCTTCGGTGAGCATGACCGCCAAATCGATTTCTCCATTAACTAAGGAATGGACCATGGCTCCTGTACCACCGTCAAAATCGCGCCATCTTAAATTGATCTGCTCTTTATGAAGCTCTTTGGATTTCAGCAGTAAATACCAGGGATAATTAAAGTGTTCTGGAACCCCACCGATATGCACTGTTAAAGAATTCATCCGCCGACACGCTTGGTTTTGTATCCTTTTTGTTTGAGAAAATCCATGATTTGATCACGAAAATTGCCCTGTAAGATGATGCTGTGCTCTTTAATGCCTCCGCCCACACTAAATTGTTGTTTTATCGCTTTGGCCAATGCCTTTAAGGCTTCTGAATCTCCCTCAAACCCTTCGATTATGGTCGTTCCTTTACCTTTTCGTTTTTCAAATCGGCAAATGAGTGGCGTGGTTTGATCTTTGGCAGAAAACTCTGGGTAGTCTTGATCGGGCTCTGCCGGTTCATTGGACTCGGCGTGTTCTGGAAACAAGTGTTTTAGCTGATCGCGTAAGTCGGCCATGGTAAAAATTCGATTTAACGGACTATTTTTTTCTTAGGCCAATTTCAATTAAACGCTCTTCCAAAAAGTCGCCAGCGGTAATGTCTGGATAGGCTTTTGGCGAATCTTGACTGATACAAGTGTACAAACAATCCAGTTTCATGTCTGACCGAGGATGCATGAAAAAAGGTATTGAATACCTGGGTGTATCCCATTGGTCTCGGGGTGGATTGATCACGCGGTGAATTGTCGAACGCAGCTTGTTGTTCGTGTGGCGCTCAAGCATATCGCCCACATTGATCACTAATTGATCCTCCTCAGGGCGTGCATCGACCCATTGGCCTTCTTTAGTCAATACCTGTAGTCCCCCGGTTGAGGCCCCCATCAAAAGGGTAATTAAGTTAATGTCCCCGTGAGCACCGGCGCGCACTGCGCCGTCAGGTTCTTGGGTGATAGGAGGGTAGTGTATTGGTCTTAAGATACTGTTGCCATTGGTTACCCATGGGTCAAAATAAGTCTCGTCTAAATTCATATATAGGGCCAAAGCTCTCAGTACGTAAATCCCTGTCTTTTCCAGCATTCTGTAGGCCTCCATACCCGTTTCATTGAATTTGGGGCATTCCGTCACGGACACATTCTCAGGATAAGGCTGAGCCAGGTTTGCATCCGAAGAGGGTTCTTGTCCAAAGTGAAAGAATTCTTTTAAATCTCCTTTACTTTGGCCTTTGGCGTGTTCTTTTCCAAAAGAGACATAGCCCCGCTGACCAGCTAATCCCGGAATTTCATATTTAGCCTTTACCGCTGTGGGTAAATTAAAAAACCCTTTAACTTCATGGTATAAGTTATCCATGAGTTCAGGTGATAAAAAGTGATTGCTCAGAGAAACAAAACCTATTTCCTGATAAGCGTCACCAATCTGGGCAACAAATTGAGCTTTTCGTTTTGGGTCCTCTGATAAAAAATCAGCCAAATCAACTGAGGGGATGTGGGTCATGAATTTGAAGATTAACACGACAAATATACTGAATTTGTGCGGTTAGCGGCTCAAAATTTTACCCATGGCTGAAGGCTTAAGAGACAATTAATTGTTACTTTTAACCCGAGTAATTATTTTTCTATGAGCCGCGAAACCATCCCGGTAAAACCTTTTGATTTTGACCGTAAACACCTCGATGACGCCACGTTGTTGGATTTGTATCAGCGCATGCTAAAACCACGCTTGATTGAGGAGAAAATGCTCATTCTGCTGCGTCAGGGTAAAATTAGTAAATGGTTTAGTGGTATTGGGCAAGAAGCTATTTCGGTAGGGGTCGCCTCAGTACTAACGCCTCAGGAGTATATCTTGCCCATGCACAGAAATCTCGGTGTGTTTACTACGCGAGACATTCCGCTTTATCGATTGTTCTCCCAGTGGCAAGGAAAAGCTAATGGGTTTACCAAGGGGCGCGATCGGAGTTTTCATTTCGGGACACAAGAGTTCAATATCGTTGGGATGATTTCACATTTAGGCCCTCAATTTGGCGTGGCCGATGGGATTGCTTTGGGAAATTTACTCAAACAAAACAATCAAGTTTGCGCCGTTTTTACAGGCGAGGGAGGGACAAGCGAAGGCGATATACACGAGGCGATGAATGTTGCTTCTGTTTGGGGTCTTCCCGTGCTTTTTTGCATCGAGAACAATGGATATGGCCTGTCTACGCCAACTTCTGAACAATACAACTGCGCCCATTTAGTGGACCGTGCTCTGGGGTATGGCATGGAGGGCCATCGTTTAGAAGGCAATAATATCCTCGAAGTTTACACCCATTTATCCGATATCGTCCATTCGATGCGTGAAAACCCGCGTCCGGTCTTAATTGAGTTCGACACCTTTAGAATGCGTGGACATGAAGAGGCTAGTGGCACCAAGTATGTTCCGCAAGAATTGATGGATCAATGGGCGCTGAAGGACCCCCTAGAAACCTACGCCGCCTATTTAAAAGATCAAAAGGTGCTCACCCAAGAATACGAGGACGTATTAAAAACTCAAATTATCGATGAGATTAATGAGCATTTAGCCTTGGCCTTCGATGAGCCCAAAATACAATCGACCGAAATCAATGAATTAAGTGATGTGTTCCAGGAGGCTGTTTTTGAGTTAATTAATCCTTTGGCAGAAGTTCAAGAAATGCGCTTTGTAGATGCCCTAGCTCAAGGACTCGGTCAGGCTATGGAACATCATGATGACTTAGTGATCATGGGTCAAGATATTGCTGAATACGGTGGCGTATTTAAAATCACTGAAGGGCTTTTGGAGAAATTTGGACACGGACGGGTGCGCAATACGCCGATTTGTGAATCGGCCATACTTTCTGCGGCCATGGGTCTATCGATTAGTGGATATAAAGCTGTCGTCGAAATGCAGTTTGCTGATTTTGTGAGTTCCGGGTTTAACCCCATTGTGAACTATTTGGCCAAAAGTCATTATCGCTGGGGTCAAAAGGCCGATGTGGTGGTGCGCATGCCATGTGGAGCTGGCGTAGGGGCGGGGCCTTTTCACAGTCAAACCAACGAAGCATGGTTCACCCATACACCGGGCTTGAAAGTGGTTTATCCTGCTTTTCCCGAAGACGCTAAGGGCTTGCTCGCCTCGAGTATTGCCGACCCTAACCCTGTGTTGTTTTTTGAACACAAAGCATTGTACCGAAGTGTACGAGGAATGGTTCCTCAAAATTATTATCATTTACCCTTGGGAAAAGCGGCTGTGCTCACCCACGGGGATCAAGTAGCGCTAATTACCTATGGTGCTGGGGTGCATTGGGCGCTAGAATTACCTGAAGACCTAAAGGCGCATTGCCGTATTGTCGATCTGCGCAGTTTGGTGCCTTTGGACAAGGAGACCATAATCGAAGTGGTCAAGGCTACAGGTAAGGTCTTGTTACTTCAAGAAGACAGTATGTTTGGTGGTATTGCCTCTGATTTATCAGCCATTATTTCCGAGGAGTGTTTTGAGTATTTAGATGCGCCCATACGTCGTGTGGCCAGTTTAGAAACACCCATTCCTTTTGCCAGCGCTTTAGAACAGCAATATTTGGCAAAAAACCGATTAAAAGAGACGCTAGAAGATCTTTTAGCTTATTGATATGGAAGACCTATTTACATTAGAACATTTAACCTCACTTGTTTTACTGATTATGCTGCAAGCAGTGCTGGGCTTGGACAACTTGCTTTATATATCCATTGCCTCAAAGCAAGCCCCCGAAAAGGATCAAGCACGCGTCCGCACTATTGGAATTGCTTGGGCTATTGTCTTGCGTATCGTTTTGCTTTTTTTACTCTTACAACTGATTCAATGGTTTCAAAACCCGTGGTTTGTTATTGCCGATAATGCTTATTTCTCAGGGTCCTTTAATTTCCATAGCATTATCGTGTTAATCGGTGGGGTATTTATCATGTACACAGCGCTTAAAGAAATTTGGCATATGATGTACTTTGATCCTCAACTCGAGAAATCCTCTGGAGGGACCAAAAGCGTAACTCAAGTGATATTGCTGATTATCGTCATGAATTTGGTCTTTTCTTTTGACTCAATTTTAGGGGCCATGGCGCTTACCGATGAGTTTTGGGTTATGGCTACAGCTATTGTTGTGGGCGGTTTGCTTATGATTTGGCTTTCAGGGCGCGTAACCGCATTCCTTAAAAAGAATCGATTGTACGAAGTCCTTGGGCTATTTATCTTATTTATTGTCGGGATCATGTTGCTCTCTGAAGGCGGGCATTTGGCTCATATTTATGTCTTCGGTAACCCGATAACGCCGATGACAAAAACCACTTTTTATTTTGTGATTACCGTTCTTATTTTAATTGACATCGTGCAATCAAAATATCAGAAAAACCTCAAACACAGTGGCGAAAAACATTAGTCTTTGGGATCATTGTGATCCACAGAACCACGCGCCACAAATCGTTGCTGTTAAGTTATCCCCCAAGGGAGAACGCTCTGTGCGTCAACATCATCCCTGGATTTTTGATCAAAACATTATCAAAACCAATAAAACACCTAAAGCAGGCGATGTTGGCATTGTTTTCGCCCATAAATCAAATAAAGTGATTGGATTGGGATTGCTGGATCCCAAGTCTCCAATAGCGCTAAAAATGCTGCACTTTGATGGTGGGACTAAAATCAATGAAGCTTTTTTTCATGACCTTTTAAAAAAAGCGATAGATAAACGAAAACCATTGATTGATAAAACCAACGCTATGCGCTTAGTTTTTGGAGAAAATGATGGTTTGCCAGGGCTTATTGTCGATGCCTATGATGCGGTTATGGTCATAAAGATTTACAGTCTCATGTGGTTGCCCTATATGGCGCAGATTAAAGACGTTCTTTTGAATTTACGCGCCCCAAAATCTATATTGTTAAGGGCCAATCGACATGTTTCAAGGGCCTTAAAACTCGACGAGGAAGATCAAGTGGTTTTGATTTACGGCAGTTTACCCAACCCTGAAATTGAATTCCATGAATATGGCGTACGTTTTTTAGCCCACGTAATAAAAGGGCATAAAACGGGGTTTTTTCTGGATCATCGAAACAATCGACATAGAGTAGGGCAATTGTCGCATGGCAAGCGCGTGCTTGATGTTTTTGCGTACGCTGGAGGTTTTGGGGTTCACGCCTTAGCCAATGGCGCCAAACAAGTGACGAGTATTGATATTAGTGCTCAAGCCTTAGCGCTGGCGGAAAAAAATGCTGCTTTGAATGAATTTTCAGGAATGCATGAGACCCTGTGTGGTGATGCCTTTGATTTACTCCAACAACAAATCAAAAAGGGGATTCAGTATGATGTTGTCGTGATCGATCCACCGAGCTTTGCCAACAGTGCTGATGGCGTCGACTTAGCCTTAAACAAATACGAAACGCTGGCCCGTTTAGGCACTCAGTTGGTGGCCAAGAAAGGCTGGTTGATCTTGGCCTCGTGTTCGTCTCGGGTCGCTATGGATCAATTTCTACAAGCCCATACAAAAGCCTTCACTGGGGCAAAAACCCAAGAATT
>DDCS01000070.1:0-4634 GCA_002335345.1 Flavobacteriaceae bacterium UBA2000
CAGTATTGGTAAAAAGATAAAAGTGGTTCATGAAGTGGCTCAATCATTGGGCTTAGACAATGTATCGGCCTTTCATAAAAGAGCCGAATTGACTCAAGGGTCCTACGATTTTGTGGTCACTAGAGCAGTTACAAAAATGGAAGGTCTAGTGGCCTGGACGCATCAAAAGATAAAGAAGGATTCTACCCACAGTATACCCAACGGAATACTTGCCCTAAAGGGCGGGGATCTCACCGACGAGTTACGCCGTTATCGAAAATGTATGATTTACAATTTATCGGATTATTTTAAGGAGCAGTTTTTTGAGACCAAGGTGGTGGTTCATGTACCACTGGGTTAAGTTCCATTTGCGCCCCGCGTTTGTTCTTTCAAATAATTTTAGGAATAAAAAATCCCGGCCTTCGGCCGGGATTTTTTTCTGTAGGATTAACGCTTATATCTTTAAGATCAATGTTTAAACTACTCAATAATAATTTTTTTCACGCAATAGCGCTGGTTTTCAGTCAATTGAAGTAAATAAACTCCGGGGGTCATCCCCGTTACGTCAATGGCGCTTTGTCCGGATTGGAGGGAACCAGTCATTATTTTCTGTCCTAAGATATTGGAGACCACAAAAAGCGTGGTATTATGGAGCCCTGAGAGTTCGATGTTTCCGCGTGTTGGATTTGGCCAAATGCTCACCTCTTGGGCAAAGGAGGGGTCCTCTTGTCCAAGAATCGTTTCCACTTTGTAGCCAAAGGTACGTTCGAGAGTCGCTCCAAATTCACCATCAGTTTGTAATATTTGATTCCCGGAAGCATCGCGTAAGAGTACTTCAGTTCCTCCATTACCGGAGCTGTCATAAATCGTAAACGTGTAGCAACTTTCTTCGCTCATGGAAATGACCTGTGTAATCGTTTCAAAAGATCCATACGGGCCTCCACTGGCATATACCGTACCGGTGTAATCTAGCATTTCCCAAGTAAATTCATTACCAAAGCCATCGGTATCAATGGTAAGATTCAGATTGCCTTGATATTCTTCAGCTTCAAAAAATTCAATTTCTCGATCATTGTTACCATTAAAATCATCGTTACCAATGGTTACCGCGACTACATTACTCCCATTAAAGGGAAATTCTTGTGCTGGTAAAGCCACAAAAGTCTGACCCAAAGAAGGCAGGTTGCCATTCCAAGTATAATTATAGGAAGCTCCATTAATTTCGTAGGTGATTTGGGCAGTGGTAGCCGTTTGTGTTCCGACATTTTGCAATAAAATTTCTGGCCCTAAAACACCGTAGCATACTTCGCCTATTGGTGATATCGCCCCAACAGATAAATCGTTTTGAAAACTTACGACTAAATCTGGAGTGCTTGCATTACCGCTTATAATGTCTTGACTGCTTTCAGCCATGAACACAACGAGCTCAAGATCGGCCAACTGAGTTGGGACGCCATTATAATCGGGTGGAACACTATAATTATAGGTTCTATCGATAAACGTTCCAGCGCTGGTGGTGGTGATTTCTTCACCAAATTGACCGGTGATTAAATCTACCAAACGATGTTTGTGAACATAATTATTACCCTGTCCTCCTCCAGTTTGCGGGCCAATGGTATTGTTTTGTAACAAGGCGACATTCAAATAATTTTGGCCTACGGGACTTGAACCGGTATAATAAGCCTCAACATGGATTTCTAATTCACCTGTAGAAGCATTTAGGGTTGATTCCACTCCAAGATTAACATAAGAAGTGTTCGCCAGTGTTTGATTTGTTGCGCTTTCCCAGTTTTCTCGATTCATGGCGCGGCTTGTCGACCCATTTTGGGACAATCCTTGAAAAAACAATCGATTCACTGTTCCCGCCGGATAACCGATGAGTTCTGATTGCTGAACCAGGGCAGTGCCCCAGGGGGTTCTAAAATCAGGATCCCCCGGTAAAGGGGCCGCAAAACTCCCCGCGTGGATATTAATGATAAAGACATCATCAGGATTTTGAGCCTGTATTGCCTCGGCTATTGCATGGCCTTCTGGACAATAGGTGCAATAGATTCCAGTAAACTCTTCAAGGATTACTTTTGCGTTTTCTGGATTGGTACTAACAATAGTTTGGCCCATTGCACTGAGTGCGATGAGCCAAACTGGTAGGGTGAATAATTTCAAGGTCTATGATAGTTATAGAATTATCTCGCGATAATTAATTTTTCTGTTTGGGTCTGATTCCCCTTGGATAAACGCACAAAGTACGTCCCGGCACCAAGGGCACTCACATCCATTTGAACTTGATTGTTTGCTTGAACTTGACTCCATACCTTACGCCCTAGTACGTCATAAACGGCAATTGAAGCTTGTTCCGCCCCGACAATATTTACGATGTTTTGAGCAGGATTTGGATAAAGCACGGCGCCAATGGTCTGAACATCGTTTGTTCCGAGGGTAATAACTTGGAAGCCAAAAGTTTTGCTCGCTCCAGAGCCATAGTCTCCATTGGATTGCCAGATAACGGTACCTTGATCATCCACTAAAGAAACACCGCCAGAAAGCAGTCCGTCTCCATAAGAATCGTACATGTTAAAGGTGTAGCAACTCTCAGAAGGTAAGCTAATGGTCTCATTGTAAGTACTGTTGTTTCCATAAGGCCCGCCATTGGCGACCATAGCACCAGTGTAGTCTCTTACATCCCAAGTGACTTCGCTACCCCATCCATCGGTGGTAATGGTTAGTGTAAGGTCTCCTGAATATTCTTGAGCATCAGCAAAAGTTATCGTTTGTGTGTTGTTGCTAATATTGTCGTCGTCTGCAGCAGTGACCGTCACTGTATTTGTTCCGTTAAAAACAAAAGGGCTCAACGGTAATTCTACAGAAGTTGATTGTAGCGAAGCCAAACTCCCAGTCCAGGTATATTCATAGGTAAGGTCGTTTATTGTATACTCCAAATCAATAGAGGTTAATGTGTCAATACCTACGTTTTGAATATTAATGGTTGGGGCGATTTCTCCATAACACTGTTCTGGTATCTCCTCAATAAAACGTACCGAAACGTCATTTTGATTCACTAAACCTGTAAAAGTAGGGTAGGCCCCATTACCACTAATAATCTCTTGGGTAGTTTCTGTCATGAAAACAACGACCTCTAAATCTGCATATTCTACCGGAATGCCGTTAAAATCTGCTGGGATTTGGTACGTATAAGTCCGTTCTACGAAATCTCCCGCAGAGGTTTGCGTGATTTCTTCACCCCATTGTCCTGTGATTAGATCAACCAATCGGTGCATGTGGTTGTAATCATTTCCTGCATTCCCCCCTGTTTGCGGCCCTAACGTATTGTTTTGTAGTAGGGCTACATTTAAAAAGTTTGAAGGTTCTGGGCTTGATCCAGTATAATAGGCTTCGACCAACACAGTCATTTCTCCTGTGCTGACATCGACACTCACTTCTGTTGCCATATTGAGATAAGAGGCGTAACCAAGGTTTTCGTTACTGGTTGCCGCCCAAGTTCCACGACTTTGCGCCGTTCCCGTACCGCCATTTTGTGCCGTTCCAGGAAAATAATGACGATTAACCGTGCCAGCAGGATAACCGACCAGTTGTGATTGGTTCGCAATCGCTGCACCCCATTGCGTTCGAAAATCAGGATCGTTACCACTTGGGTTGGCAAAACTTCCCGTATGGATATTGATTAAAAATACATTACCAGGGTTGTTATCTTGTATGCCTTGTGCGATCGCATGACCCTGAGGACAGTACACACAATAAATTCCGGTAAATTCTTCTAAAATAACTTTGGCGTTCTCTGGAGCAGTGCTCACAATGGTTTGAGCCCCTACGAAGGGGGCCCAAAGCAAAAAGAACAAAAATGATTTTGTATTCATTCTTTTAATAACTAATTGGTTATTAATTAGTTATAGTTTTACGACTTTTTCAACACGTCGTTGTCCGTTTTGATCTAGGGCAACAAAATAGGTGCCGCTAAGTAATTGACTCAGGTCAATAATCTCATTTGAATTATTAATGGATTGGGTCATCAGTACTTTTCCAAGAACATCGTAAACGGTTAATTTGGTGTTTTGAGCGTTTAAAAGAGTAACACGACTGTTGGTCGGATTTGGGTAAATACTCAACTGACTCAAAAACTGATCTCCAGCATCTAGAATAAATTCTGTTTGGAAAGGCACACCTGCGCCTGCGCCATAATTCCCACTTGAGTTAAAGATAACGTTGTTGTCACTGTCATAAAGAACAACAGATTCTCCACCATTACCCCCTGAATCTCTCAAGTTAAATTTATAGCAGTCACCGGGTAGGTTGAAGGTTTGTGTAATGTTAGTGACCCCGCTGTAAGGGCCGCCCTCAGCAACGACCTCGCCTGAGCCATTTAGAATTTCCCAAGTACATTCTTGACCTTGAGCGTCGGTATTGAGAATTAGGCTAACCGTATTGGTGTTCTCGAACGTTAATTGATTAAAGGTTTCAGAAAGTGTGTTGTTGTTATTTTCTTCATCAGCTTCTACACTTATCTCTACCGTGTTTGTCGCTTGAACGTCAAAGGTTACCCCCGGTAAGGTCACTAGCTCAGAATAAAGCGCAGGAATATTCCCGGTCCAAGTATAGGTCTGAACGGCTCCTGAGTTAACTGAATAACTTACATCAACAGA
>DDCS01000070.1:4697-6198 GCA_002335345.1 Flavobacteriaceae bacterium UBA2000
GGGATTGATTCTACCGCTGCGTCATTTTGTGCTGTAATTCCAGTGTAAAGAGGCGTTGTTCCACTACCGCTAATCACCTCTTGTGTGGTTTCGGTCATGAATACGACAATTTCTAAATCTAGGATTTCAATAGGAATTCCATTGTGATCGGCAGGGATTTGGTAAGTATATGTTCTATCAATGAACGAACCGGCAGTTGTCGGAGAAACATCTTCACCCCATTGTCCCGTAATCATATCGATCAGACGATGCATGTGGTTGTACTGATTGCCAGCACCTCCACCCGTTTGTGGTCCTAAGGTATTGTTTTGAAGTAAAGCAACATTCAGTTTGTTTGTTGATTCTGGACTGCTTCCCGTGTAATACGCTTCTACATGGACTGTCATTTCATTGGTTTGAATGTCAATTTCTGCCTCGACAGCCATATTCATGTAAGAGGCCTCACCAAGCGTTTGATTGCTGCGTGCGGTCCACGCACCACGGCTCATCGCAGTGCCTGTTCCTCCATTTTGTGCTGATCCCGGAAAATAGTGGCGATTCACTGTTCCAGCAGGATAACCGGTTAAATTGGATTGGTTGGCAATCGCAGTGCCGTAAGGTGTTCTATAATCCGGATCATTACCAGAAGGATTTGCGAAACTACCCGTATGAATATTGATCAAATAAACATCATTCGGGTTCGCATCTTTTATGGCCTGTGCAATGGCATGTCCATCAGGACAATAAGTACAGTAGATTCCCGTAAATTCTTCTAAAATGACATTTTTATTTTCTGGATTGGTCGAAACGATCGTCTGTGCAATCATGGTAAAGGTCATCCCGAAAATAAGGACAAGTGTGTTGTAAAAGTGTTTCATGGAGTGTTGAAATTTTGTTGTGACTAAAACTAGCTAAAAAAGATCAAAATGCTTTATTTTTTTGAACATATTTTGAACTTTTAAGATACGTAAGCTTCTCACGGCTAATTAATTGTATTTTGCAAGTTAAATAAATGTAAAGAGAAATTTGTTTAAAATTCGAAGATTGTTTTAGACAATTTTTATCTTGCAATCCATATCCGTTGTGTCGATCAACGAATTGGATTTAAACATTCTGTAAAACACTATTTATGAAAACACTTTTTACTTTTATTTTATCTCTATGCACTGTTGTGGCATTTGCTCAATTTACCGTTGAGACGCATGATGGAGACCCGATTTTAGATGGTTCGACCTGGACCTTCGGTATTTACGGTTTGGGGATTGCTGAACTGCCTTTTTGGGTAAACAATGAGTCTGCTACTGAAGAAATTTATACTAAGATTGAATTTGTCAGTGCGGTCAATGGGGATGGATCTGGTGTGCAGTTGTGCTTTGGTTTGTGTTACACCGATTTAGTGTTGGGCGGTTCTTATCCTCCAGGTTCTGAGGTTGTGACGATTCAACCGGGTGAAAATCAAGGTTTCCCGGGAGATCACATTGCTAATTTTGTCGATGGTGGCGGGAATCCAATTGACTATGTC
>DDCS01000016.1:0-5377 GCA_002335345.1 Flavobacteriaceae bacterium UBA2000
GTTCAGGCCAATAATTTTGCCCCGATTTTGGCCGTCTTCGACATAGAAAACGATGATACAAATCTATATTTAATTGATGTATCCGAATATTTCTCAGAAGATTCTCCTGGATTTAATATTATCAATGAATCCAATAAAAAAGAATATAAAATTGGCAGTTTGGATAAATCAAGGTCGTTTATTGATCAGTGCCGAAGCTTTCCTCAGAACGTGGAGATACGTCATACATTGACCTTTAAAGTAGGCGAACCCCCACGAGGAAATAGAACAGGAACGTTTAGTTTTCAGGTGAATCACTCCCTTGTCTTATTGCCCAAAGAGCCGATGCAAATGCGGCTGGCCGATCATCGGGTGGGGTGGTTTACATTGAAGAAAATCGATTATTCTTCCCAGGCCTTAAAGTCGGATGATTTTCAGGTGGCTGTGCGTTGGCGATTGGAACCGAAAGACCTGGAGGCGTACAAGCGCGGAGCGTTGGTTGAACCAAAAAAACCCATAGTCTTTTATTTAGATCCGGCAACACCGCTAAAGTGGCGCCCCTATTTTAAGCAGGGTATTGAGGATTGGCAGCAGACCTTTGAATCTGCTGGGTTTAAAAATGCGATAATCGCTAAAGATCCACCGAGCCTAGAGGAGGACCCTGACTTTAGCCCGGAGGATGTGCGTTATTCAACCGTACGTTATGTGGCCTCGACGACACGGAATGCGGTCGGGCCCAGTGTCAAGGACCCACGATCAGGAGAAATTATTGAAAGCGATGTGATCTGGTATCACAATCATTTGCGCTCCTACCGAAATAGATATCTACTCGAAACTGGCGCGGCCAATCCGAAAGCCCGTACTCTAGAAACCCCAGAAGAAGAAATCGGGGAGATGATGCGGCGTGTGATTGCACACGAGGTAGGCCATGCCCTGGGATTGCCCCACAATATGAAAGCCAGTTCGGCTTACCCCGTTGATTCTTTGCGCTCAGGCGATTTTACACAAAAAATGGGTATTGCCACCACCATCATGGATTATGCCCGTTACAATTATGTCGCTCAGCCCGGAGATGAAAACATACGATTTGTCCGTCAAATTGGGCCGTATGATCACTACGCAATTGACTGGGGGTATCGCTACTTTGATGACGCTGATGTGACTCAGGTAGACCAAAAACTAAAGGCCCTGGTCGACGAAAAATCTCTTGATCCCATCTATATGTTTGGCGGACGCGGTAATGACCCCAATGCGCAAACAGAAAATATCGGGGATGACCCGGTCAAGGCCACAGATTACGGGCTAAAGAATTTAAAAATTGTGGCCAAAAATCTAGATCAGTGGACCACGCCTCAAGGAGCGACCTACGGCGATTTGGAGGAGCTCTATGGGGAATTGCTGAGTGTCTACTCTCGATATATAAATCACGTTGCGGCTGTGGTCGGGGGTGTATATGAAACACGTTCAAACAAAGGCCAAACCGCAGTGCCTTATCAATCGGTGCCCCAAGCTGAGCAGATTAGAGCTTTGAAGTTTTTAAACCAAGAGCTTTGGAATAACCCAAGTTGGCTAATGCCCAAGATGCTTGTTTCAAAATTTAGCGATGATGGAGTTTTAGATCGAGTTTCCAGTATTCAAAATCGGGTATTGAAACGAATGTTATCGACCAAACGACTTAACGCGATGAATTCAATTGAGGAGACCCTTCCCAGTGGTTTATCGATTGAAAAATCCTTTGGTGTTAATGATTTGCTCGAGCAGTTAGGAAACGATTTGATGAGGCTTTCAGGGTCTTCTGCGCTTAATCGCAACTTACAATTGAACTGGATTTTACAATTACAGGAATTAAGTCAAGATAAAGACCTCTCTCCTGTTGTCGCAAGTCTCGTTGCAAGCGCTATGAGTCAAACCCGGGCTGAGGTCAAATCCAAACGCAAAAAAGGAACTAACATTGAACAAGCCCATTATCAATATGCCTTTGAATTATTGTCAAAGGATAATTAATGATTAAAGCCTATTTAAAAATTGTATTGGGTAAGTACATTTTAAAAATTTTCAAAGGTCAAACAAATACATTGATTCATGAATTCCAATAATAAAATACTGAGCTATATCATCATTGGGATTGTCCTTATATGGGCATTGTCAGGGGTGTTAACGATGATTTATCTTGACGAGTGGTCAGACCGGGGTACTTTTGGAGACTTATTCGGGGCCATAAATTCATTGTTCTCTGGCCTAGCTTTAGCAGGCTTGATTTACTCAATATATGGGAGTCGACAAGAGATTCAGTTACAGCGTGAAGAAATCGAACTTAACCGCAAGGAATTGATTAAAAGTCGTAAAACCCAAGAAAAATCGGAAAAGTCATTGGAAGCACAAGTGGCCCAAATGCGCATCGCCTCAAAATTAAGTGGAATCAACACATTGATAACTTATTATTCAGGGGTTATTTCAAATCCAGAAAAGCCCGAAGATATTCGCGAAAAAGCTAGAGAACAAAGACGTGCGTTGATCAAAGAAATTGATGACTTGATCGATCGATTGGGTGATGAAGAGCTTGAATAATCCGGCAATCAAAATGAGTTCGGGTAAAACAAAATTCAAATGAGTTTATGAAGGACGAAAAGACAGTCTCTGAGGCTATAGAATATCGCCGGTCCATTCGCGTTTATGACCCAGACCAGCCTTTGGACACGGAACTTGTAAAACGTTGCATTGAACAGGCAGCTCTTGCCCCAAACAGCAGCAACATGCAACTTTGGGAGTTTATCCATATTACTGATAAAGCACTGATTAAGGACATTGCACCGCTGTGTTTTAATCAAAACGCAGCACGCACGGCACAGCAGCTCGTAGTTTTTGTAACCAGAAAAGATTTATGGCGCCGCCGTGCTCTGGCAAATCTTGAAATGATTAAGGCCCTTTATCCTGAGAAACCCAAGGCACAGCAGAGTCGCAGAGAACGGGTGATCAAGACTTATTACGGCAAGCTCATCCCGAATGTTTACTTCGATTTTTTTGGGATCTACGGATGGCTCAAATATATCATGGTCTTTATCACCGGATTATTTCGCCCGATATACCGAGAAGTTCGCGCTCAAGACATGCGCGTGGTGGTGCACAAAACTTGTGGTCTTGCCGCTCAGAATTTCATGATCTCCATGGCGGCACATGGCTATGATACTTGTCCCATGGAAGGATCAGACACTTGGCGCGTAAAGCGACTTCTGGGGTTGGCGCGCGGAGCTGAAATCAATATGATTGTGAGTTGTGGTATTCGTAAATCCGAAGGGGTTTATGGAGAGCGATTCAGGGTTCCTTTTGATGAGGTTTATCGCAGAATTGGCCAATAGTACCTCATGGCGCCGATCTAATTCAAGCGGAATCCCGATAAAAGAAAAAGTTATTGAATTTACGGGAAAAATAGGTTTCAATTATGACATATTATATAATTAATGCGTTTACCCAAGGGGCACTCAAAGGTAATCCTGCCTGTGTGATACCTTTGGAGAACTGGCCTTCAGATGGTGAAATGCAGGAGATTGCCATAAAAATGGGGTTGGCGGAGACGGCTTTTTTCGTTCCCGAAAAAGATGGCTTTGCATTGAGATGGTTTACCCCAGATCTAGAGATTGATTTGTGTGGGCACGCCACCCTCGCTACAGCCCATTGCATCAAAACCCATCTGGGTTATCGAGAACCAGTTGTTAAGTTTTATACAAAAAGCGGGGTATTATCTGTGCGTTTTGAGCGGAATAAGTACGTACTTGATTTTCCCTCTCGACCTGGGGTGCCGGCTGATTTGCCAGAAACTATTTCAAAAGCTTTGAGCCATCAACCCCTTGAGGTGTATAAAGCACGCGATTATCTTTTGATCTATCACCGACAAGAAAACGTTGAGGCGTTGACCATTGATCGGGCCGTATTCGATCAAATTAATTTGGGGACAGGCGGGGTAATTGTTTCTGCTCCTGGAATATCTCATGATTTTGTCTCCCGATTTTTTACGCCTCAGGCGACGATTCTTGAAGACCCTGTTACTGGATCGGCACATTGTACTTTAACGCCTTATTGGGCTGCCCGATTAAAAAAATCAAGTTTAATGGCGAGACAGTGCTCGGCAAGAGGGGGTGAACTGGAATGTCTGGATCAGGGAGATCGTGTGTTTATTAGTGGTCACGCTGTAACGACACATGAGTCCAGCATTCAGCACAAACAGCATAAGTCGAGTTATAAGAACTCAGAAAACAAAAAATAGGTGAATTATTCATTCACCTATTTTTTGTTCAAGCTTTGTGCAATGAGAATTATAATTCTGCATTTCGTCGTCCGTATTCCAAAAGGACTAGTGGGACTAGGTTTAGCGCCATAATAAGCAAAGGAGGATGCCCTGCTCCTTGAAATAAGTTAATCCAATCCGGCAATGTAAATCCAATCAACAGGACCAGTAAAATTAGAGCCGTAGTTCTTGCCGCCTCTATGCTCTTACTTTTGATGCCAATAAAATTGACGACAAGGATTGCCCCAGCCATAAAGGCGAGTACAGAATTAAATAAATCCCAAATCTCTATAGCTAAGGCGTTATTAGCCATGCCCTCAAATTGCGTAAAAACTAATTCTTCCTTGATCGCGGGCATGAAAGGCATTAAAAATAGAGGTAATGCTCCAAGTATGTTGAGTATCAGGGTTACCAAAAAAATGTTTTTAAATTTTTTCATAATTTATTTTTTAGGTTAGAGATATGTTTAACTAAAATGCTTCTGTATTGGACTATTCTTCTTCTTCGGGAGTTGCCATATTTACCACATAATCATGTGAGTCATATAAAAAACTGACGATAGCGACCTTATCACCATCCCACTTAAAGGATTCGTGTACTGGAGAATCGACGGTAACACCGGTAGCGTTACTCACCCCTTCCCATTTAAACCAAGTGTTGGTGTAAACATCCCCGTTATCCAAGTAAAAGGTTCCCGTGGCTCGATTAGATTGTGTAATGTCGCTATAAAAGGTGCGTCCTTCGAGAAATCCCGCCATTAATTGGGCACGCCAGATTACAATATAAATCCTGTGCTACTGGTCTTTGGACTTTTTGTTGATCTTCACCTGAATAACCCCTTCTAATTTGCCATTTTTTAGGGTGTCAATGATCACTTCAACATCTTTTTGAGTAAAATCTTCAGGCACGTTAACATCGACATGCATGGTTTCTGGGAATCTTATGATCACACAAGAGGTGGCCACAGTAAGTAAAACAAAGAGTGCAAGTAATTTGTTCATAGGACTCGAATCAGGTATTAACAAATGATTAATTAGGACAATGTCTATCTTTATCACAAAGATATGCGTTATGAGATTTCTGTATTTACTATTAACATTTTTAACTTTTCAGATC
>DDCS01000016.1:5478-6807 GCA_002335345.1 Flavobacteriaceae bacterium UBA2000
TAGATTATCGCGCTAGTGAAGATAGTCGTTCTACTCGGGAGATTCTGGTACATATTTATGGTCTCAGCACGACGATAGCGGCTACTTTAGAAGGAGTGGTGGCTGAAGCGGCCAATCGAGATAAAATGACCTATGAGTTTCTGAGAGAAGAGACTTTGGTAAATCTTGAAAAAGCAGTTATCGCTCTTGACGAAGCTAAAGATTTTTCTAATTTGTCCGTCAAAATAGTGCGGCCCGATCAGACTTATGAATTCGAGTTTTGGCACCTCATTAATGGTCAAATTTCAGACGCAATATGGCACTCGGGCCAGGTGGTAATGAACCGAAGGGCTAGTGGAAACCCACTAAAATCAGGAGTTAATGTTTTTTTAGGCCAAACCAAATTGTGAGATTTGTAGGAAATTTTTTACCTTGCGTTTTTAAAGTAAACCTCACAATGAAAATATCATTAAATATTATTTGCGCTTTGGCCATTACTATTGGTTTTGCGCAAGACAATCGTCCTCAAGGTCCTACATATACAGGGACCATTACTTCAATGGAATATGTGCCTTCTTTGGCATCGAGAATGAGCGAGTTAACGCCTCCGGACAATACCCCAAGAGAGGCTCGCGATAAAAGGAGTTTTGGGCAATACTTGCGTATGGAGCAGCAAGTGGAACATCCAGATCCGATTCTGGAGGGTACACGCGATCTTCAGCAGAGAACTCCGTTAGACCCACCGAGCCTGGTTATTGATAATGCCTATAGCTCAAATTCACAACCTACCGATCCTTCTCTAGCCGTGGGCCCGGATCATGTTTTTGTGGTCTACAATACAGCTTTTGTGATTTACGATAAAGCGGGGAATGTTGTGTTACCCGCATCTGGACCCAGTGATATTTTTCCGAGCTCTGGATGTTGCGACCTTACCGTCTCTTATGATAACGCCGCCGATCGTTGGGTGCTTTCCTTTTTAGGTAATGGGGCACAAATTGCAGTTTCTGACGGACCAGATCCGATCACTGCCGGATGGTATATTTACACTATATCAAGTATTTCTGATTACCAAAAACTCTCTGTTTGGAGTGATGGCTATTATTTAACCGATAACACAACTTCGAATAACAAAGTTTGGGTTTTAGAGCGGGATGCGCTTTTGGCAGGTAATCCATCAACGGCAAGAGTTGAAGCCTATAATCTTCCAGGAATCCGCACCTTTGGGTTTTACAGCCCTCAAGTTTTTAATGTGACTGATGCCAATTTGCCGGCAACAGGTGGAGCAACTGTGGTCTACATGCAGGATGATGCCTGGAGCAATGTATCTAATGATCATCTAAAAATGTGGAC
>DDCS01000122.1:0-539 GCA_002335345.1 Flavobacteriaceae bacterium UBA2000
ACCATACAGTGGATTTGTGAATCCAGTTTTGGTCCCTGAATTAAATGAGCAAAAAGAAATTATTGGATTTCAAATTGTTCAGCCAGAATCGTTTGAGGCCCAGATGTTGGAATACAGCCAGACCTACGGAAATCTGTAGCGACACAGTAGCGCGTTCCAAGGGTCCGCAGATTGACGTACTTATTTTATTGCTTTAGCCAAATTTTGGCCAGTAAGAGCAGTAGGAAAAAAGCGAGAAAACCCAACAAAACCCAGCGTTTTCCTTTGAAATGCTTTTGGTGAATGGCGCGGTCTTTTTTGTAGCTTAGGCGAATGATCAATACAAATGCAACAAAAAAACAGATTGAGAAAATTATTTGTCCAGTACTAAACATTTCAGTGTTTTAGGTCAATAAAGCGTTTTTTGGTCTATTGGGCCTTCCCCGATGAAGCGGGATGCGAAGGCCTACAAAAATAGAAATTATTAAGGGATTATTTATGAAACACTACACAGATGCAGTCGGTGATTTTCACCAGGCTTTTGGTCTTGGGATTGAAGC
>DDCS01000122.1:553-3260 GCA_002335345.1 Flavobacteriaceae bacterium UBA2000
TTTAATGAAAGAAGAAAATGAAGAGTATCTCGAAGCCGCCAATAATGGAGATTTAGTGGAGGTCGCTGATGCACTTGGCGATATGCTTTATATTTTATGCGGAACCCTCATCGAACATGGGCTGCAAGATAAAATTGTTGCCGTTTTTGATGAAATTCAGCGCAGCAATATGTCAAAACTAGGACAAGACGGCAAGCCAATTTATAGAGAGGATGGCAAAGTGCTCAAGGGGCCGAATTACTTTAAACCCGATATTGCCTCAATCGTAATCGATCGCGAAGGGGGTAAGTAAAACATCGGTAAAAAGGCTTTAGACTTTTACGCGCCAACCAAATGGATCGTCCGCACGATTGTATTGTATCTCCTGAAGCGCATGCTTAATGCGGTCGGCATAAGCATCAGTTACCTCTGGCAAGGTGTAAAGTTTATCCTTGTGTCCAAATGCACTAACCGCGCTGATGGTGGCCGCAGTGCCTGAGCCAAAGATTTCTTTCAGATCACCGCTGTGATATGCTTCCATGAGCTCCGTCACACCGAATTTGCGTATGGAGACCTCCAAATGCATCTGCTGAGCGAGCTCAATAATGCTTTTACGCGTCACACCATCTAGAATCCGATCGCTTGTTGGCGCCGTAATTATCGTATCTCCTATCCGGAAAAATACATTCATCGTTCCGGCTTCTTCCAAAAACTCATGGCTGCTGGCATCGGTCCAAATGACCTGATGGTACCCTTTTTCACGGGCAAGATTTGTCGGGTAAAATTGGGCGGCGTAGTTTCCGGCTGCTTTGGCAAATCCGACACCACCATCCGCTGCGCGACTGTAATGATCGGCAATGAGGACCTTAAGTTTTTCGTTGTAATAGGCCGTTACTGGTGAAAGTAGAATCATAAATTCATAGCGCATCGCTGGCGATGCCGCTACGCCAGTTTCAGTGGCAATGGCAAATGGCCGGATATATAACGCATGGCCGTGACCTGATTTAACCCAATCACGATCAATATCGACAAGTGTTTTAAGGGCTTCAAAAAATAATGCCTCTGGAAATTCAGGAATAGCTAAGCGCTCAGCAGATTTGTTAAATCGCGCAATGTTTTGATCTGGACGAAATAAANNTTTCATCCCTTCAAAAATGGCCTGTCCGTAATGAAATACTTTTGCGCTGGGGTCCAGGCTTATCGGGCCGTAAGGGGTGATTCTTGGATTCTGCCATGCGCCTTGATCATAGGTGCAGCAAAACATATGGTCGGTAAAGGTCTTACCAAAAGTAAGCTGGTCAAAATCTACCGTATCAATTCGGCTGTTATGGCATCGGCTTACTTCAATCACTCGGCTAGTTCTTTGGCGTGACTCATTGCGGCAAAATTAGGCAAAAAAATACCCAAAATACCCTTAAAATTTCATAAAATTGCACTCTAATTCATTGATTTTAAAACACCCTAAACATGAAAAATTTAGTTTTCTTAGCCGTATTGTTATTTGCTTTTGGTTCTTGTAAGGATTCAGGATCCCAGTCTGAAAATGGTCAAGATCAATCCGCCGAAACACCTCAAGAATTTGTTTCTTTCGGGGCGCAGATCGATGCAGAAAATGCCATTGACGCTGCGGCAATGATGGCTGTGTATGCGGACTTGAAAGCAGGAGATACCGTTGCGGCAAAATTTCAAGCGCCGGTCAATAGCGTATGTAAAATGAAAGGTTGTTGGATGCGTTTGGCCGTGGGAGAACAAGAAGCCTTTGTCAAGTTTAAGGATTACGGATTTTTTGTACCCAAATACCTTGCTGATGTTGAGGTCGTGGTTTCCGGTAAAGCATATGTCTCCAAAACGAGTGTTGACGACTTGAAGCATTTTGCTCAAGATGCCGGTAAACCACAAGAGGAAATAGATGCCATTACCGAGCCTGAACTCAGTTTAGACTTTATGGCTGATGGTGTATTAGTACCTGCTTCGGCGATTACTGAGGAAATTGAAGCGTCTCCATCAGAGACAGAGGGAACTTTAGAATCAGAGGGAACTTCAGAATCAGAGGGAACTTCAGACTCTGGAGCGACGGAATAATTTCAGGTATCAATTTTATGACCGGGAAAGCCCATGCGCTTAAGTTGATTCAAACCGGTGATGGCTCCTCTAGTTTGTACCATGAAGGACTCGATGAGACTTACCATTCTCGACATGGTGCCATCGCAGAGTCGAAGCATGTATTCATTGATCAAGGGCTTACCCATCGATTAAAGATAAAATCTACGCGCCACCTTTCCATTTTAGAAATGGGCTTTGGAACCGGACTCAATGCCTTGCTCACGCTTTTATATTTACAGGACGATTTACAAGAGCAGTTTGAGTTCGAAAATAAAAACATCTCATTTTCAGTAAATTATGATGCTTTAGAGGCATTTCCTTTGACGCCAGATCATTATCAGACCCTAGATTACCCCAAGCATTTAAATAGCCCGGACGCCTTATTTAGAAAACTTCATGAAGTCCCTTGGGACTTGCCCAATGAAATCTCTAAAGGCTTTACACTGTTCAAACAAAATAGGCATTTTGAAGATTTTGTGGCGGATCAAGCTTATGATTTGGTCTATTACGATGCTTTTGGGGCTCGTGTTCAGCCTGAACTTTGGGAAATAGAGCGATTTTTGGCCCTGTACAAAGCCCTTCGTCCTCATGGCGTCTTGGTTACTTACGCCGCCAAAGGCAGTGT